>DQGV01000065.1:0-787 GCA_003524705.1 Anaerolineae bacterium
GCCATCCAATCCATAACGGCGAACAAGAATTTGATAATAGGTATCTTTGCCTGCATCATTGGTGAGACGTTTATGAATCACTTCCAAAAATTGGAAAATGACATTTTCAAGATGTTTATCTCGAATCACTTCAATTTGTGATTCTTCAAACCCAAGTTCTCGAAGCAATGAACTTAAATTTGTTTCATCACCATAAATGATAGAAAGCAATTCATTCAAACCTGTTAGTTGTATTTTGAAATTCATATTACCTCCTCGTGATCTATTTTATATCTTAGTTTATTCTATAGATTCCTTGAGCCAATTGCTAATATTATCAAAGTACTTTGTTCTTGGCCGTTTGCTTGTCCATTCTCTTTTAGACCATGTAAGATGGACTGTAGCAAATGGCTTTTGATAATTCTTGATATATACCAAAATATCGTCTTGATCAAGACGACGGGCAACAACAGTGACGGTCTTCCAAAAGAGAAAATGAAGTGGACTAATTTCGCGGCGTAATTCTCGAAGAATCGCTTGATCTTCAACAGGTTTCCAATTATGAGGCCAATTAATATTTTTTATTTCTTTGAGATTCATTTGTTAAGTCAACTCGGAAAAATCTTCTCAAACACTTCTGGACAATACTTCTGCACCATTTCAGACGAAATCCCATTCTCTTTGCAAATCTCAGCGTACAAATCTACAGAAGGACGACGAATTCTTTTTTGCGTATCCAAATCAAGTCCCCACAGACCGAAGCGTTGCGTCCAACCGCGTTCCCATTCAAAGTTATCAACCAATGACC
>DQGV01000065.1:1026-4875 GCA_003524705.1 Anaerolineae bacterium
GTGGAAATATCCCTTCACTTGCCAGTTGAAATTAACAGCCCGCCACACTTGATGAAGATGTTGTACCAAATATCGCGGACGAAGATGATCATCTGAATCTTCCACGCCATTTTCTGTGATGATGATGGGCAAGTTTGGATACGTTCTTTCAATCCATTTGATAGACTGAAAAATTCCTTCAGGAATATTCGCCAAGAAATTTGTATCGCTCATATCGGCATCTTTGGGATAACCACTATTTGAAAATAATTCACCGGGCTTTGTGATGTCAAACCAAACCGTATCCACTGAATAATAATTTAATCCAAGATAATCTTGTGTGCCTTTGGCTTCTGGAATATTTTGATTCCCAACAGGAGATTTCATCACGCCCGTTGAAATTGCAGATGGAAACGCCATATTGATTCCGTTATAACGAATATTTCGCATGAGTCTATCTAAAGGCGACCATTTGATTCGCGGAACCATCGGACGATAATGCAACGCATAACCAACGCGTGCTTCGGGTTGTAACTCATGAATTGCTCTATATGCAACTGCATGAGCGCGAATCATATTCGCCATCACACGCATTGATAATTTCAAATCTTTTTTACCGGGCGGGAATGCGCCAACGACATATCCACTCAATGCATAAACATTTGGCTCGTTAATCGTCACCCATAAATTAGCATATTCTTTCAACGCATCAATTACTTTACGAACATATTTTTCAAACAAGGAAACAATTTCATCATTTTCCCAGCCACCTTTTTCAGTAATCCACAATGGGTCAGTGAAATGATGCAACGTTACTAACGCTGTCATATTGCGTTCTTTCAAGCCACGCAACATGGCACGATATTTTTCTAAAGCGTCTTCATCCCAAGAATCAGGCGTAGGTTGTATGCGACTCCACTCCACCGAGAAGCGATGCGCATTTTGTCCTGTTTCAACCGCGCGGTCAAAATCTTCGCGCCAACGTCCACCCCACCAATCCGCCGCCAATCCAGATTTATGCACAGTCTTTCCCGCTTCTTCCCACGCGTGCCAATTGTTATTTGTATTATTGCCTTCCACTTGATGTGAAGCCGTTGCTGTTCCCCATAAAAAACCTTTTGGAAAATGATAAGTTGCTTGAGGCATATTTCTCCGTTACTTTCTCGCCATGTATGCTAAATATAATGCAACAGAACCCGCCACTGCCGCATTGAGTGATTCGATTTTTCCACGCATCGGAAGTTTCAACACGATGTCACATTTTTTTCTTGTGAGTTCATGCAGACCTTCACCCTCTGACCCTACGACTAAAGCCAACGCGCCTCTTACATGACGTGAACCTGATTCTATTTCCATTCCACTTTGATCTAATCCCACAACCCAGACTTCATTATCTTTCAACGCATCAATGGCTTGTGACAAATTAGATTGCGCAATCAACATGTGTTCACTCGCCCCAGACGAAGCATTGACCACAGCAGGAGTCACTTCCACAGTTCTTGCCAGCGGAATAATAATCCCATGCACACCAACGGCTTCGGCAGTCCGAATCAAAGTGCCAAAATTTTGTGGGTCTTGTAAAGAGTCTAAAATCAAAACAAAAGGTAACTCGTCTTTTGAATTATCTAAAATTTCAATTACATCTGAATATGGATATTCCCCAACTTCAGCCACAATTCCTTGATTATTCTGGTGAATCTTGTCCAATTTTGTTCGCGGTACACGATTGACTTTGATTTTCTGTTCTTTTGCCAAATTCAAAATCTCAGCCAATTTGCCTTTTTCTTGGGCACCTTCGGCGATTTCAATCGCGAAAATTTGTCTGCGCTTGGCGACGATAACTTCGTAGACAGCATTGCGTGAATAAATATATTCTTTCATAGGATATTGATTTTACTTGATAAAAAGTAGGGACACGGCGCCACCGTGTCCCTACTTTTTAGACCTTCCTATGCTCCACCACACGGATCTTAAACTTCGGGTCTGGACCAGGAATTGGCATCAACTTCGTTTTGATTTCATAATTCGGATGAGTCAACTCCAAACGCACAGCGCGTAACATCGCACCCACAGTCACCATCAACTGCACTTCGGCAACGCCTGCACCCAAACAAGTATGTGGACCCAATGTATACGGCGCAAAAATTCCTTGCCCTTGTTTATGTTCTTTACGCGGCGCAATGTAACGATTCACATCAAACTTCCACGGGTCTGGGAAAAATTCTGGCAAGAAATGCGTGAGTCCATTTGCAAAAATCACTTCCTCACCAGCCTTCACATGATGCCCAGCAAAATCAAAATCTTTTGCAACGCCACGCGGAGTAAACGGCGCAACAGGATATCTTCGTAATGTTTCAATGGTTGCCGCATATAGATTTTGCATTTGCGGAAGTTCTTGATAAGGCGGGACTCCATTGGCAAAGCCTTCATTTACTTCTTTTTGAATCGCTTCATATACTTCGGGATGCTTGAGTATTGCATAGACCATGAATCCCATCGTGTTAGCGACTGTGTCCATGCCTGCAAAAAATGGACCAATCGTGGCGGCTAATAAATCATCTTCTGTGAGTGAGTCTCCATTCCAATCTTTAGCGGCGAGTAAGTCATCCACTAAATCGGGTTCATGTTCAATCACATTGTGACGATGTTCTTCTAAAACCAATTTTGCAAATTCCATTACTTTTTTCTTCGCGTTTTTATATTTGGGCAAAGAAAGCATCAAACGTGGTTGACGTTTAATCACCAAGACATTTAACAACGTTCCCAAATAAATTCTTATCGCTTCAAAATGTTCTTTGGATGAATGGTTGGTAAGACCTGTGCCTAATTGTTCAGTAACGAGTCTTTGAAATTGGTCTCGGGCGTAGATTAATGTCCCGGGTTGCCACGCATGTGTAAAGTCAGTGGTGAGGCGCACGAAGTCATCTAGTTTTGGGGCGATTCCGCTTTTTGAATATCCGCGTTGCATCACCTTACGCATGTGACGATGTGGTGCGCCATCTTGTGCGACCAAGAAATTTCTCGAACCCATTTGTGCGGCAAATTCACCGAACAATGATTCGCTGGTGAAAATTTCATCTTTATCTTGCGCCATAAAACGATTAGCTTCTAAACCAGCCAACACCACAAATTTTTGATTTGCGGCAGTAATGCGAAAAATGGGACCGTATTTGTGATAACTCTCTAGAAAAAATTCAATCGGGCGATTCAAAAAATCGAGTGCATTACCAAGCAATGGCAAACCTGGCATACGCGGCGGGGCAGGGAGTTGTTTGTTAAATTCATAAGTAGTTTCAGTGAGAGACATTGTTTGAAATAGTTTCCTTTTTACAAATGAACGACTCGAAGCACGTGCTTCGAGTCGTTCTTGATTACCAAAAACGCGCTATTTTATCATTGGATAGATGTGAAAAATATTAAATTGACTTACAAGTGATTTACAGTACGATGTGAATAAAATTAACAAACCTGTGCAAAAATATGATAGCATTTGACAGTAATAAAATCTACAAAACTCCATCTAAGAAGTATAAAAAAACTTGGAGAAAACATGAATAAAGATACAACACGTCAAATTACTAACATCCTCGCCATCGTACTGGCTCTTGCGGTCAATGTCCTTGCCACAACATTGCCTCTCAACAATCAAAGCACTGCTGAAATTTCAGACCGCTTTCTGGTCTACTTCGTCCCTGCCGGTTATGTCTTTTCAATTTGGGGCATCATCTATCTCGGCTGGATAGCCTTCGCCATTTATCAAGCCCAACCTGCTCAAAAAGAAAATCCGCGCTTACGAAACCTCGGATATCTATTTGCATTAAGTTGCCTCTTCAATGCCGCCTGGTTATTCTGTTGGCATTACAACTTATT
>DQGV01000393.1 GCA_003524705.1 Anaerolineae bacterium
CGTCCATAAATTAACCATGAAATCAAAATCGCAATCAATGCTAAAACAGTGGATGTAATTGCAACATTCCAATCTAACGATAAAGCTTCAACATGACCTAATGTGTATTCAAGCCAGTGACCTAATTGATGGAAACCTTTGAACGGAAGATTTAACGCGCCTCCTGCTACGCTGAGAATTGCCAGCACAACCAGCGGCAGAGTCATTACCCTTGGGCTTTCTTCGGCGTGTTTTGCAGCATCAGTTCTGGCTTCCCCAAAAAAGACCATCCAAATTTGCCTGCCCATGTAAAAGGCTGTGAAAAATGCGGCGATTGTCAATAACCAATAAACAGTTTGATTATGCAAACTTGCATCGAGCAAAATTTCATCTTTAGACCAAAAGCCTGCAAATGGCGGTAAACCTGCAAGAGCAATTGTTCCAATGAGATATAACCAAAATGTAACTGGCATGGTTTTGCGCATGCCACCCATGTTACGCATATCACCTGGGTCAAAGACTTCAGCATGGTCATCATGTCCGTGACCGTGCTCTTCTTCTTTCTTCTTTTTACCTAATTTTTTCTTTGGCTTTTCATCATGATGTTCGTGATGTGCATGCGCATGATGTCCGCGTTCAACGCCGAGAATCACAGAACCTGCTGAAAGGAATAACAATGCTTTGAAGAAAGCATGTGTAATCAAATGGAACATGCCTGCTACATAAGCACCCATTCCAACAGCGGCAACCATGAAACCAAGTTGTGAAATGGTTGAATAAGCCAAAACTTTTTTGATGTCATATTGACCAACTGCTATCGTAGCAGCAAATAAAGCAGTGACAGCACCTACAATGGCAACAATATTTTGGGCTTCGTGAACTAAATCATATAACGGGAATGAACGGGTGATTAAGTACACACCAGCAGTCACCATCGTTGCGGCGTGAATTAATGCTGAAACTGGTGTTGGACCTGCCATTGCATCTGGTAGCCAAACATACAAAGGAATTTGGGCTGATTTACCAGCCACACCCACTAACATAAATAAAGTAATAGCAATGATAATTTCAGGTGGAGCACTTTTTGCGGCTTCAAAGACATTATCAAATTGGAAGCTATTGCCTAAATGCCAGAACATCAAAAAGCCTGCGATTAAGAACCCAAAGTCACCTATGCGGTTGACGATGAATGCTTTTTTAGCGGCATCTGAATTTGCCCATGAAGGTCGAGCGAGTGTATCCATTTCAAACCAAAAGCCGATGAGAAGAAATGAACACAAACCTACACCTTCCCAGCCGACGAATAGCATTAAGTATGAGTCGCCTGAAACTAAGACCATCATCGAGGCGAGAAACAGGTTGAGGTAAATAAAGAAGCGAGTGAAACGTCCCTCTTCATGCTTGTAGCGCACATCTTCGTGCATGTATCCGATAGCATAAATGTGAATCAAAGTTCCCACACCAGAGACAACTAACATCATGGTGGCGGAAAGTGAATCAATGCGGAAAGTCCAATCGAGTTCAAGGTTTCCGATGTGAATCCATTGGGCGAGTTGCCAGCGCATCACTTCGCCATGATTGATGGAGACAGAATATGCCAACAAAACGGAGACGATAAATGTTGCGCCTGCCGCAATGCTAGCGACTGCGCCAACTTGATTCTCGCTCATGCGTTTGCCAAAGATGGTGTTAATCAGCAAACCGATGACTGGGAAAAATACCAGCCACGGTGAAAGAAAATAAAAACCTGTTTGTACTGTTTCGCTTAAGTGCATGACAGGGTTAGCCTTTCAAAGAATTCATATCATCAATATTGATGTTCTTTTTCGATTTGAAAATTTCAACAATCAATGCCAAACCGACAGCAACTTCTGCGGCGGCGACAGCGATGACGAAGAAGACAAAAATTTGTCCGTTGAAAGATTCGTAAACGCTAGCAAATGCCACAAAAGCAAGATTCGCGGCGTTGAGCATCAACTCAATGGACATGAAAATAATCAACGGGTTGCGGCGTGATAAAACGCCTAATGCGCCAATCGTAAATAAAATTGCAGATAAGGCAACGTAATAATCAACTGTAACCATAATCCCTAGCCTGCCTTTTCTCGTTTGTTCAATACAATCGCGCCGACCATCGCAACCAATAGAAGAATAGAAGTGACTTCAAATGGGAGCAGATATTGATTAAACAAAGTCATTGCCATTTCACGCACGTTTTCAATTGAGTTCACTGAAGCATCAGGTGAAATAATGGAAGTATCTGAACGGGCGCGTGCAAAAACCAAATAAATTGATTCAACAGCAAGAATCGTTGAAAGTAAAATTGCTAATGGTCGTTGCCATGGAAGTACTTCGGACGGTGGGAGATTCTCCGCGCCTAATAACATGATGACGAAGAGGAACAACACCATAATCGCGCCAGCATAGACGGTGATTTGAGCCATGGCGATAAATGGCGCGCCGAGTAAAAGATAAAAGACAGCCACGACAACAAAGTTCAACACAAGGAATAATGCGGAATAGACAGCATTACGGCTGAACAACATGCCTAAAGCAGAAGCAATGGCAACGAGAGCGAGAACGAGGAAAACAATTAAATCGGTCATAGCAAATAACTAATCTCTTGGGTCTTCCATTTGTGGGACAGAACGAGTAAATACTTTTGGTTTCACTTTTTGTGGAGTTAACATATTTTCGGCTTTTACAGGCACAAGCAACATATCTTTTGTATAAATGGCTTG
>DQGV01000089.1:0-2333 GCA_003524705.1 Anaerolineae bacterium
AGGCAATGGGTCTTGCAAATGTTTGAGAATGACAGCAAGCGGCGTATCGGCGGTAAACGGCACGCGACCTGTGACCATTTCATAAAGAATGATGCCAAGCGAATAAATATCGGAACGTTGGTCAACATCCAACGCGGCGGCTTGTTCAGGACTGATATATGCAGGCGTTCCTAAAATTGCATCAGTTTGAGTAAGGCGCGGAGATGCACTTTCTAAAAGTTTTGCGATTCCAAAATCAGTCAGGAATAAATTTCCATTCGCATCAACCAACGTGTTAGCAGGTTTTAAATCGCGGTGAACGACTCCTTGCGCATGAGCATATCCGAGTGCGTCTGCAAGTTGAGTAAAGATGCGGTCAATTTCTTTTAATGAAAGCGGACCTGCTTGAATTTTATCTTTCAACGTGCCCGCTTCGAGATAACGCATGACAAAATAGGTTGTGCCGTTTTCTTCACCATAATCAAACACGGGCAAAATGTATGGATGTTCAAGTTTGGCAATCGTGCGGGCTTCTTGTTGAAAACGTTTTACAAATTCATCGCTTTCGGCTAATTGTTTGGGCAAAACTTTAATGGCGACATTTCTATCCATAGAGGCTTGATAAGCCTTATAGACAGATGCCATGCCCCCAGCACCAATCTCGTTGATAATGCGATACGAACCAAGAGTTTGACCCGCTTGAAGTTTATCCATTACATGCTCCTGATATTCAGGTTAAAAAATATTTATGGAACTTTATAAACTGCTCTTAAATTTCCTTGCGAATCATACAAACTTGCATTCTCACCCGAATTCCAAACTGCATCACCAATGCCCCAATACAAATCAATGACTGAATCAGTGCCAGCAATGGTATGCACTTGCACTGCTCCATTTTGATACAAAGTCAATTGCGGGAATGTATACGTATTGCCGTTATCATCTTTCAACTGCCACGAAGTTAAATTCAGTTCCCCATCACCTTCAAAACGAATCACCACAATTTCAGATTCTAAAATCCCTGCCGCCACGACACTGCTAATTTTTACAGGAATATCGGTTTGTAATTCTGTGCTTGTTGATGAAGATGAATTTGTTATCGGTGTGGATTGCACCACTGCGGGTTGAATCACCGCGCGATAATTTCTATCGTACCAAAATAACATTCCCCCGGTCACAGTGGCTGAAACCAAAGCATTCAGCAATAAATATTGGATGAGTTTTTTTCTATCCATCTTGAGCGAATGATAGCACAATATAAATTAAATGTCATTGCGAGGAGTGAAACGACGAAGCAATCCCCACATAATTAGGAGATTGCTTCGGGCAAAGAACAAAACCGCCCTCGCAACGACATGATTATTTCTTCATGGATATAGCCACCCAATCATTGATTTGACGAATTTCACCTCGGATTAATCCTTTCGCCTGACCCGCTTCAATCACACTTTCAGCTTGGTGACTTAAAATTCCGCTTAAGATTATCTCTCCATCTGATTCGATTAAATCTGCTAGCCCTGCATCAAAGAGTCGAATCAAAACTGGTGCAAGAATATTTGCAACTACCAAAGGTGCAGATTTGAATTCAAATTGATTATTCAATACTTCCGTCACTGAACCTTGGCCAAGAATCAATTCATTTCCTATTTCATTAACATCTGCATTTTCACGAGAATTTTTGACAGATTCGATATCAATATCAACGCCTAGAACTTTATTTGCACCAAGTTTCAATGCGGCGATGGAAAGAATCCCAGAGCCACAACCGACGTCAATCACGTTCAAACCTCCGAGGTCTTTAAGACCTCGGAGGTTTACATTTTCCATCAACTCCAAACATAATTGCGTCGTTGGATGTGTGCCGGTACCAAACGCCATGCCGGGGTCAATTTTGATGGGGATACGTTTCGGTTCAGGGTTCTGCAACCAAGCAGGCAGGATTAAGAGGCGTTCACCAATCAAAATCGGTTTGTAGTGTTGCTTCCATGCTTCCATCCAATTTTGGTCTGCGATTTGTTTATACGTTGGAGTTGGCACAGGTCGAATCATCCCCAAATAAAAAAGTGACTCTTCGAGTTTTTGACGTGTCTCTTCAAGTTGATTATTGACTTCTAAATAAGCACGGACAGTGATTGGTCCAGTAGCTGTGCCTTCATCTTCATCATTATTAAATTTGACACCTTGCTCGGTCATCACTCCATTGGGAGCAAAACGCGCGAGTACATCCGCAACGGATTCGGCGAGTTCGCCATCTACAGTTAAAGAAACTTCAAGCCAATTCATCTTATCTCCAAATTATGTAACCAATTACACGTCCAAACCAAACGGCAAGTAATCCAAGTATGACATTTGCG
>DQGV01000089.1:2584-5816 GCA_003524705.1 Anaerolineae bacterium
AGTATGACATTTGCGCCAATGTTGGCAAATGCATTGACTCCAAAACCCTGTCGCATTAAATTAATTGTCTCATTTCCAAAGGCAGAAAATGTAGTGAAGCCGCCTAATATCCCAATAAATATAAAGGCGCGTGACTCATTAGAGAACATTCCATATTTTTCACCAAGTTGAGCTAAGAATCCAATCACAAAACATCCGATTACATTAACTGCCAAAGTTCCCAATGGAAATGATTTTGCAAATCCTTGAAAATATCCACCAATTAAATAACGAAGCACTGAACCGATAAATCCGCCAGCACCGACGAGAAGAATATTTGTCATTGAATTTCCTTTGCCGCCCATTGTATCAAGTCTTTTTCTGCATATAACATTTGAGGCAAATCACTCACATCAAAATATTTCATCTCTGAAATTTCGTGAGACGGTTTGAACTCACCAGAAATAATTTCACACAGATACACAATGCTGAGATGAGGAAATTCCTTTGCACTGGCAACTTTCAAAAGTTTTTTCACTTCAATCTTAATATTGGATTCTTCATAAAATTCACGCACAATTGCATGGATAGGTTGTTCGCCATATTCCAATCCACCGCCAGGAATCCCCCACTCGTATTTTCGATAAGTATGCTTGAAAAGAAGCACCTTGCCCGAATCATCAAAAATCAATGTACATACACCCGCGTTAAATTTTGGCTGTGTGAGTCGTGTTGCTAGAACATGAATCCACATCGGCATTCTGCGCCAAATATTCATTAAGATTTTTATCATAAGGTTGAGGATTATAAACGACAGAAAGACGATAAACCGTCTTAAACAAAAAGCGAGCAGACTCTTCATCTGCTCGCCTACCGTCTATTTTCTACGGTCTATCGTCGGCGGCTTTAGCCGCCTAACGCCTCATTCAACCAATCCAAAAATCCTTTTTCTTGCGGCTTGACCGTCGTTCCTAAACTCTCAGCCAATTTCTCAAACAACTCACGTTGTTCTTTGGTTAACTTCGTTGGCACTGCCACATTCACAATCACCAATTGATTCCCGCGATGTTTTTGTCTCAAAAATGGCACGCCTTTACCTTTCAATGTGAAGACTTTGCCGGGCTGAGTCCCTGCAGGGATTTTTAATTTATCATCGCCATCTAAAGTTGGCACATCAACTTCTGCGCCAAGCACAGCCTGTGCCACGTTAATATCAAGGTTGAGGATAACGTCATTCTCTCGACGCTTAAAAAATTGATGCGGTTTTACATCTAAGACCAAAAACAAACTGCCATTCGGTCCGCCAAAAATTCCCGGCGCACCTTCACCATTTAAACGGATTTGCGTGCCATGGTCAACACCGGCAGGTACTTGCACTTTTTTCTTAACGCGTTTTCTTTCCAAACCATTGCCACGACAAGTTGTACAAGGCGAAGAAATAATTTCGCCACGTCCGTTACAAGTGTTGCATGGATACGTTTGCACCATTTGACCCAAAAATGTTTGGCGCACTTGACGTACTTCACCTTGTCCATTACACGTTGTACATTTTACAGGCGTTGTGCCGGGCTCAGCACCTTTGCCACTACAACGTGAACAAGTTTCATCACGTTCAAATTCAATTTCTTTTTCAACACCAAAGACCGCTTCTTCAAATGACAAAGAAATTGCCATTTGCAAATCACGTCCACGACGCGGCGCATTACGAGCGCGCCTTCCAGTTTGAAAACCAAAACCACTAAACAGGTCTTCAAAAATATCGCTGAAATCTACCGTGTAATCATGGAAGCCGCCATTGCCACCAAGCCCGGCTTTTCCAAAACGGTCATAACGCGCACGCTTCTCCGAATCCGAAAGCACGCCATACGCTTCATTCACTTCCTTAAATTTTTCTTCGGCATCTGGCTCTTTATTCACATCAGGATGATACTGGCGCGCCAACTTACGAAACGCGGCTTTGATTTCATCATCACTCGCGTTTCGATTCACACCTAAAGTTTCGTAATAATCTCGATTACTCATATTTGCTCAAACCGCCGTCCTCGGCGGTGATATTATTCCTTCACTTCGCCATCAACAACATCAGGGTTTTCATTATTACTATTTGATGAAGAACCCGCTTCAGACTCAGGGGCAGCTTGATTCTGCTCATACACAGATGCACCAATCTTCTGAATCGCCTGACTCAACGCCTCAGTTGCAGATTTAATTTTTTCAACATCTTCTGTCTGCGCCACAGATTTTACTTCGGCAATTTTGGCTTCAATATCACTGCGAACTTCTGCAGGAACTTTATCACCAAACTCACGCAATGCTTTTTCAGCCGCATAAGCTGTATTATCCGCATTATTTTTCGCTTCGATTAATTCTTTGCGTTTTTTATCTTCTTCTGCATGTGATTCTGCATCTTTACGCATTTGTTCAACTTCTGCATCACTCAAACCAGAAGAAGCCGTAATCGTAATATGTTGAGACCTTCCAGTGGCTTTATCCTTCGCACTGACTTTCAAAATACCATTCGCATCCACATCAAACGTCACTTCAATTTGAGGCATACCTCTTGGGGCTGGTGGAATGCCATCTAATATAAACTTACCCAATGATTTATTATCCGCCGCCATGGGGCGTTCACCTTGCAACACATGAATCTCAACTTGAGTTTGGTTATCACCCGCCGTTGAAAATACTTGTGTTCTGCGAGTTGGAATCGTTGTATTTCTTTCAATTTGAGCAGTGGCAACGCCACCTAAAGTTTCAATTGCTAAAGTCAATGGAGCGACATCTAATAAAAGAATATCTTTAACTTCACCACCTAACACACCGGCTTGAATTGCCGCACCGATAGCAACCACTTCATCTGGATTAACACCCTTGTGTGGGTCTTTGCCAAAGAAAGCACGCACTCTATCTTGAATGGCGGGCATACGCGTCATACCACCGACTAAGACTATTTCATGAATGTCACCTGCGTTTAAGTTTGCATCAGATAATGCTTGCTTAACAGGAGCAATTGTGCGGTCAACAAGATCCGCTGTCAGTTGTTCAAACTTAGCGCGGGATAAAGTCATCACCAAATGTTTCGGACCATTCGCATCCGCAGTTAAGTAAGGCAAATTGATTTCGGTTTGCATCACAGTTGAAAGTTCAATCTTTGCTTTTTCAGAAGCCTCTTTCAAACGTTGTAATGCTTGACGGTCATTATGCAAATCAATGCCGTTATCTTTTTTGAATTCTTCAATCAAATAATCCATGA
>DQGV01000141.1 GCA_003524705.1 Anaerolineae bacterium
GCTAAATTAATCAAAAACAAATGACCACCTGAAATAGATGTCGTTTCTTCAACCAATAAATATTTTCCATTCGGTGAAAACAACAAACGCCCAATCGTTGTGCCTTTATACACTAAAGATAAATTTTCACCTGTTCTTCGAATCACATACACTTCGGCAGTATCAATGTTTAATCCGTAATAATTGAACGCCAACAAACTGCTATCTGGTGACCATATCAATGGATAAATTGACCCGCCAGTAAATTGTGCAATCGTAACTGCATTGTCGCCATCAGGTTCCATAATTTTCAATGAATGTAAATTTGTTGCTTGGTCAAATTCATCATACGCCAAAAAACCTGCATCTGGTGAAGCCACAAATTGAGCTTTGGTTAATAATGTTTCAAACATCGGTCTGGCTTGACCATTTTCCGCACGCACCAAATAAATATTCCCTGCACTGCCTAACAAAGCCGAACGCATAATCACGTTTTCAGTGTACCAACCATCCATCACATAAGGTCTACCTTCAATTGGCAAACTGGATGAAATACTTTTTAATTCAGAACCATCGGGTCTGATGACATACACATCTTCACCACCCAAACCATCTTGCGTGCGGAATGCAATCCATGCGCCATCTGGCGACCAAAACGGCGGGTCAATAAATGGAAATTGCGCAATCGAAGTCCATGTTTTTGCATCGGCATCAAACAACCATAATTTTGTCGGCGAGCCGTTTGGTTGGTCTGAATATGCAAAAGCGGCATACTTTCCATCGGGTGACCAACTCAATGCATTGATTGTAAAATTAAATTGAAACGGCACTTGGATTTTTTCTAACGGCGGACAATTGGCTGAATTAAAAACACACAAACCTGATACTTTAACTAACTCAATAGATTGACCTGCTGTACGCGGCTGTAAAAAGAAATACAACTCCCCCGCCTCTTCTTCAGACGTTGCAACTGATTCTGTTACCACCGGCATTGCCCCAACCTGAGTCGGACTCACGCTAGTCTGAAAACCTGCTGGCAAAGCAAAAAGATTCACATCTAAAGCTTGGTCAAAAGTAATGGTTTCAACTACTCGTTCACTTTGTAAAATATTACTTCCATCTTTTCCAAACTCTTGCAATTTCAACATGATACCTTTTTGGGTATCAATCCACATCTTCCACGAAGGTTGACTATTTTCACTAAAACGCCATTCAACAACTAATGTCTCACGCCCGGCAATAGACTCAATTGTTAACGGAGTAAAGACTCCACTATTTTGAGAATAATCTGATGTGAAAGCAAGTTGTGATAATGGTGTACCAATTTGCCCCCAAATAGGATTTGGATAGGCTTGTCCTTCTACAATTGGTGGAATGTATTGACCTACTTTTGCAAAATCAGGGTATGCAAAATTTTCCACTTGATTGGTGTTGAGGTTTATGTTTGAAATCATAAATCCATCACTGAGTTTCAAAAGATTATCAGTATTGCTTTGTAATTCAACACGATAACGGCTATTGATTGGGTCTAACCAAACTTTTTCTTGTGAAGTTTGTAATACAGAACCATCCACGCCATACCAAGTGGTGCCACCGCTCATTTGTAGATTCGTCCAGCGTGAAGCAGATTCCCAGAGTGCGCGTTGAATCTGCTCGGAGGTAGAACTCATGTTGAGGTTAAACGGAGCAGGTGTCACGTTAAAGAATGAAGCGGGATTCGATGAAGAGCAGGCTGTGAGAAAGAGTAATATCAAAATGATGAGGCGTTTCATAGAGTCTCCTATCAAAGAGAACGTTATAGAAATTAAAAAGTTCCCGTCAATAAAACTGACGGGAACTTTTTATATGAGTGTATTAAGGTGTTGCAGTTGGTGTTACTGTAGGAGTTTCAGTAGCCGTGGCTGGTGCAGTTGTATTTGTAATTGTAGGTGTTGCACTTGGTGCGGCAGTTGTGTTTGTGGGTGTTGCGGTTGCTGGCACACCTGATGAAGCATTGAAGATGTGTGGTGCAGTCCATAGGGCGCGGTCGCCTGCTGGTGAACCTGTTGAAAGCACTGTGAGAATAAATTTGATGTTTTGCCCAGCCAATGCTGAAAGGTCAATATCAGCATTGTAAACTTGACCTTCGTATCTTTCTACAAATGCCCAAAAGGTTTGAATGGAGGTACTGCCGGAAACAGAGTAATCTAAACGGAAGACGACATAACAAGAGTTTGCGCCGTTTTCACATCCAATGGTGGTGCGGAATTTATCGCCTGATTTGACGAGATAACTTGGATAAATTCCTTGAATGTAGCCATTGTTTATGTTTTGCGGAAAGGTCAGCAAACCTGTACGGCTATCATTTGTGCCATTTTCCAATTTTGAAGGGTTAGCAATTAATACAAAACCTTTGGCATCTCCATCGGTTCCGGGGCATGGCAGTTGACCTGCTCCGCTGTACCAAGTGGCGGCACAGACATTAGCGGCAAAATCATAACTTGTGCCGGCAACTGGTGTAGCAGTTGGTGGTGCTGTAGGTGGAGTGCCTGTCACTGTTGCAGTGCCGGGATTAATTCCCGTACCTGAAACTTTAATTTCAACCCAGAATGATTTTGTGCCAGCAGAACCGATACCAAATGGAACGCCAGTGTTGTTGCGTAACTTCCAATATCCACGATATGTTCCAGCAGTGGTTGGTGAAGTTAATTGAATGGTGATATCAACCGTTTGTCCGGGTGCAACTGTATTTGAAATTAAGTATGAGTCGTTGCCACCCATCTTTTCACCAGAGTCAAAGATAAGGCTGTAATTTGTCCATGTACAAGTGCCGACGTTTTTCAAACGCCAAGTTTTTGAGAAGCCAATGCCCGGCGCAAAGGATGTACCATCTGGCACTGTGACGTCTGAAACAAATTGAGCGCGGTCACACGCATTGGGTTGAACTGTACCTGTTTTTGTAGGTGTTGCAGTTGGTGGTGTACCTGTCACTGTTGGTGGTACTGTTGGAGGTGTGCCACCAACACGTGCAATTACCGGATTCACCCACACAGCACGGTCACCTGTTGGTGAACCATAAGCATTGACTACCAAAATAAATTTAACATCTTGCCCAGCAAGTGAACTTAAGTTGAGGTTGACGTTATACGTCCAACCTTCATATTTTTCACGGAACGTCCAGAATGTTTTTACAGGTCCGTTTCCGATTTGATAATTCAAACTATAAGCTACATAACATTGAGTAGCACCTTGTTCACAACCAATTGTGGCTTGGAATCTATCTCCGCTTTGCACGCGGAAAGCGGGATATGATGCCTGCACATAACCATTGGTTACATTATTTGGAGCAAATAACAAACCTGCTTGCGCTGATGTGACTCCGCTTTCAAGTTTTGGATTCGCTTGACTGATTCCAAACCCATTCGCGCTTCCATCTGTACCGGGGAAAGTTAATGCGCCCGCGCCACTTGACCATGTTGCCGAAGCAGCGTTTGCTGTAAAGTCATATCCAGTACCGGATGAGGTGCCAACGCGAATCTCAACCCAGAAAGATTTATTCATGGTTGAGCCGATACCAAAATTCCCACCACTATTACTCTTAAATTTCCAATAGCCGAAATAGTGCCCAGCATTGCTTGGAGCGGTCATATCTACTGTTAAATCAACAGTTTGACCGGGGTTCACAGTGGTTGGAATCGCCAAAGAAGCAGGTGCTCCCATACGTTCACCACTATCAAAAATTAAAGAAACATCATTGCTGTTCCAAGCACAAGTACCGATGTTTTTGATGCGCCATGTTTTCTTAAATGTTGCACCGGGTGCAAAGTTAGTGCCATCAGGAATGGTTACATCGGCAATGAATTGCGCGTGGTAACAACCTGCCGCACTTGCTGTCGTTGTGTTTCCCGGTAAAAAGGAAAACATCATTGCCAGCAAGAGCAATATTGAGATAAAACGTGTAACAGATTTCATTTCTTCCTCCATCCAGTCATTTCAAGATAAGGACGTCAAAAGTCCTCAAAAGTTCCATATGACTATACGCCATCTCTAGTATAACTTTTCTTTAACAAATGTTCAATAAGCGAACAAAACAATTTCATGGTGAATTTGTCCTATTTTGTAACAAATAAGGCATGAAATGGATACACTATAATTAAGCGTATGCCCCGCACCATTTTACACATTGACCTTGATGCATTTTATTGTTCAGTGGAAGAAGTTGAAAACCCTGAGTTAAAGGGAAAACCGTTTGCTGTGGGTGGAAACCCCCATGAACGCGGTGTGGTGGCATCGTGTTCGTATGCGGCGCGTGCAATGGGTGTTCGCAGTGCTATGCCTATGTCGAAAGCGGTTCAACTTTGCAGAGATTTAATTATCGTTTCAGGGCGGCATAAATTGTATGGTGAATATTCTGAACGAGTGATGAACAAGTTAAAAAATTTGACTCCGCTTGTAGAACAGATTTCTATTGATGAAGCCTTTCTTGATATTTCAAATTTAGATGAAGACCCAACCCGCCTCGCACTTGACCTTCAAGCTGATATTCGCGTGGAGCTTCAACTCCCTTCAAGCATTGGGATTGCGTCCAATAAACTGGTGGCGAAAATTGCAACAGAGGTTGGAAAAAAAAGTAACAAGATAAAAGACATGCCTCCCTTTGGATTCACAATTGTCCCCGTAGGAAAAGAAGCGGAGTTTTTATCTTCACTTTCAGCAGATATGCTTTGGGGAGTTGGTCCAAAAACATATGCGAGATTATCTGAACTTGGAATCAAAACCATTGGTGATATTGCGAATTGGCCCCAAAAAGAATTAATCAATTTGTTTGGTGAACATGGTCGTGACTTGTGGTTGCATGCACAAGGCATTGATGAGCGCCCGATTGTGACAGAATATGAAACAAAATCTGTGAGTCAAGAAACGACGTTCAATGTAGATATTAGCGACGAAAAAAGTTTGGAAAAAACTTTGCGTGAACAATCGTTTGATGTAGCAAAACAATTAAAACGAAGTGATTTGGCAGGCAAAACTGTGAAAATAAAAATTCGTTGGACGGATTTCACAACACTGACAAGACAAACCACGTTGCCAACCTCAACCAATGATGGTGATGAAATTTTTCAAGCGGCAGTACAATTAATGAAAGCAGTTCGCAAACCGAATCAAGCTGTGAGATTAATTGGTGTTGGCGTGAGCGGAATTGGCGCACCGATTCGTCAGTTGGGTT
>DQGV01000148.1 GCA_003524705.1 Anaerolineae bacterium
AGGTGGTTTTTACTTCATGTCCTATGGCTTCGGGATTTTTTGCATTGTCTTAGGTTTAATCTGCTTGATGCTTCGCAATGAACACCCATCCAGATTGCGAAACTCTATTTTATTTATTTTCTTCCTTTCTGCGTTAGGAATTAGTTTGATTGCTTATTACGCTCAATGGAGTGGAATGTCTATGAATTCGCCTGTGGGTTATGTCATTCCAACGATTTGGCTGTTTGTTGCGATTGGATTCTTGTTAGCCAGCAGACGCTCCAGTGCTTTGCCGAAAGTAAGAAACTTGCAATGACGAAATGCCTAAGATTGGCATGATAAAATTAGATATTATGCAACCGTCTTTAGAGAAACTACGTAAATTTTTTCGCCTTGAACATGAGAATAAATATCAAAACACCGCTGTGATAGGCGGGCTGGCGAGTATGCTAGATTATTGGGAAGGGGAAGCACGAGCCGATTCAATTACCGAAGAAGTCATTCAAGCCGTTGTGGCGCGTTTGCGTTCATATGAAAAATTAAGCCCAGAAGGGCGGGCTGAATCATTAAAGGGATTATGGAAACGCATTGGCGAAACATATCCAGAGGCGAATCAAAAGCCAAAGGAGCAAAACCAAGTTCAACGTCAAGAACGAAGCGATGTTGTTGTTAAACAAGAGTCAAAACAGCAGAATCAAAATCCAGTAAAACAAAATCAGAATCAAGCATATCAAAAACAAAAACAGAATCCTGCGCCGCGTTCTGAATCAGTGGCGGGTGCTAAGCATAGCCAAACGCCGCCTGCATTTGATTCAAAGTTGACGGTGTTGCAAGGTGTTGGACCAAAAAATGCGGAGTCGTTGGCGAAGTTGGGCATGCAAACGTTAGGCGATATGTTATATAACTATCCGCGCCGATATGAAGATTATTCTTTGTTGAAACCGATTCAAGCATTGATGTTCAATGATGTGGTGACGGTGTTGGGTTCGGTGCAAAGTGTAACCAACAGACCGATTCGTGGCGGCAAACAAAATATTATTGAATTAATTATCAGTGATGGCACGGGGTCATTGCGAATTTCTTTTTTCAATCAACCGTGGTTATTAAATCGTTTCAAAAAAGATGACATGATTTCTGTCTCTGGAAAAATTGACCAATATCTTGGGCGGCTTGTAATGAACAGCCCTGATTGGGAATTTGTGGAGATGGAAAATTTACATACCAATCGCATTGTGCCGATTTATTCGCTCACTGAACGCATTACACAAAAGTGGTTGCGGAATCAAATGAAGCAAGTCATTTCGTATTGGGCGCCTGCTATGGTTGACCCATTGCCTGATGATTTGAAACGTGATGCGCGTTTGGTTTCGATGAGTGAAGCGATGATGCAAATTCATTTTCCTGATTCGCAAGATAGACTCAAACTGGCGCGTGAACGTTTGGCATTTGATGAAATTTTTTATTTGCAAATGGGCGTGTTGCGCCAAAAGAAAGATTGGAAATCTGTTGATGGCAGACGCTTCACTGTCTCTGATGAGTGGCTGGGTGCGCGTGTGGCGGCATTACCTTTCACCCTTACATCTGCTCAGCAAACTGCGTTGGATGATATTCGCAAAGATTTAGATTCAGGCAAGCCCATGAATCGACTTATTCAAGGAGACGTAGGTTCGGGTAAAACTGTAGTTGCGGCGTTGGGTGCGAGCATGGTGGTGGCAAATGAATGTCAAGCCGCCATTATGGCTCCGACTTCCATTTTGGCAGAGCAACATTATCGAAACTTTATCAGTTTGTTGACCGGCGAAAAAGGATTTTTAAATCACGATGAGATTCGGTTGTTGGTAAGTAGTACACCTGAAAAAGAAAAAGAAGAAATTCGTAATGGTCTTCAAAATGGATCAATAAAGATTTGCATTGGTACTCATGCAGTCATTGAACCTGATGTCAATTTCAAAGATTTGCAATTTGTTGTCATTGATGAACAACATCGCTTTGGTGTGGAACAACGTGCTGAGTTACGCAGCAAAGGTACAAATCCGCATTTATTGGTGATGACTGCGACACCGATTCCACGTTCGTTGGCATTGACGATGTTTGGCGATTTAGATATTTCTGTGATGAACGTCATGCCTGTAGGTAGGCAACCAATTGCAACCTATGTTCTTCGTCCACAAGAACGTGAGCGTGCGTATGCTTTGATTCGTTCACAAATCAAAAATGGAAATCAAGCATTTATCGTTTATCCGTTGATTGATGAAAGTGAAAAGATAAATGTCCGCGCGGCGGTGGATGATTTTGAGACATTATCTAAAAATGTTTTTCCTGATTTGAAACTTGGTTTATTACATGGGCGGATGCGATCGAGTGAAAAAGATGAAGTCATGTTGAAATTTAGAGATAAAGAATTTGATATTCTGGTTTCAACCACTGTCATTGAAGTGGGCGTAGATGTTCCCAATTCAACTTTGATGTTAATCGAAGGTGCTGATCGATTCGGTTTAGCACAACTTCATCAACTGCGCGGACGAGTAGGACGTGGCTCTGTCGCTTCGACTTGTTTATTAATTCCCACACGTGAAGATGCAACTGAAAATGAACGTCTGCAAGCGATGGCAACCACAAATGATGGTTTTGAATTAGCAGATTTAGATTTGAAATTACGCGGTCCCGGCGAATTTTTAGGGACGCGTCAAGCAGGCTTTGCTTCATCATTGAAGATGGCGAGTATCACCGATGTAGCACTAATTGAAAAAGCAAGAAACCAAGCCCAAAATTTATTCGAGAAAGACCCAGAATTAAATCAACCTGAACATGCTTTGCTTGCAGAAGCATTTGA
>DQGV01000472.1:0-10009 GCA_003524705.1 Anaerolineae bacterium
GCCTCTTACGACGGGGAAAGTTGATTCTAGTTGTCTAACATTTTCTTTCATTTGATTATACTGTTCCTCAACAAATTTTATCAAAATAATTGACAAACCCTATCGCCATGATAGAATAACATCTTGTGTGAATAATCCCTTAGGCGGTGTGTTGAGCCTGTCGAAACAGATGATAGGATTATAGAAAATCGTAATATGAAAAATAAATCCCGAAGGGATGGCCTAGAATTCAAAACTATGTCACCCCCTTCGGGGTTTATATAAAAATCCACCAAAATCTATAAAAATTTCACTCCTTCGGAGTTTATAAATAAGGATTATTAAATGAAAATTATTATCTGCGACAAAATGGAAAAAGAATACATTGAACAAATGCGTGCATCAGGTTTAACAGTTGATGTACGTGATGATAATATTTCACCTGAAGAATTATTAACCGTTTTACCAAGTTATGACGGCATGGTCGTCAGGTCAAGGACGAAGGTAAAGAAAAATTTGATAGATGCATGTCCCAACTTGAAGGTCATAGTAAGAGGCGGTGTTGGGCTCGATACAATTGATTATGAATACGCTGAGTCCAAAAATATCAAAGTCATGAATACGCCTTTAGCTAGTTCCGCATCTGTTGCAGAGTTAGCCATCGGATATATGTTTATGTTAGCAAGGTCATTATATAAAGCAAGTGCTTCGATGAAAACAGAAATGTGGGACAAGAAAAGTTTTGAAGGCGATGAAATTGGCGGAAAAACTTTGGGCTTGATTGGTATTGGAAATATTGGTAAAGAAGTTGCCAAACGTGCCAATGCTTTGGGTATGACTGTGATTGCGTATGACCCGTATGTAAAAGAAGTTGATGGAATCAAATTACTTGGTTTAGATGAATTGCTCGCTCAAGCAGATTACATCAGTTTACATTTACCAAAGACGAATGAATCAGCCAATATGATTAGCACCGCACAATTTGCAAAAATGAAAAATGGTGTGCGAATTATCAATTGTGCGCGTGGCGGAATCATTGATGAAAATGCTTTGTATGATGCTTTGGTGAATGGAAAAGTTGCTGGCGCGGCATTAGACGTATTCAATGAAGAACCACCCACCGATTGGAAGTTAGCAAAATTAGAAAATGTGATTGCTTCTCCGCACATTGGGGCGGCGACGAAAGAAGCACAAGCACGAGTGGGTGCGGAAGTAGCAGAAAAAATTATTGCTTTTGCAAAGAAATAGTGATGTCATTGCGATGAGTGCATTTGCTCTTTCCGACGAAGCAATCCCTTTGTATTTGGAGATTGCTTCGGGCATACAACAAGAACGCCCTCGCAACGACATAGAAGCGGCGACATGAAAACCTTTTCGGACATCGGCGTTCAAATTTCACAAGTGTATATTCCAAAACCAAATATTGATTTAAGCAAATGGGCAGTGATTGCTTGTGACCAATTCACTTCTGAACCAGAATATTGGCACGAAGTTGAAAAGATAGTTGGTGATTCTGTTTCAACATTAAATTTAATTCTTCCTGAAGTGTATTTGGAGAATGAAGATAAAGACCAGCGGGTCAAGCAGATTCAATCCACTATGAAGAAATATCTGGAAGACGATTTGCTTCAAATGCACGAAGGTCTGATTTATGTTGAAAGAACGATTCAAGGAAAAACCCGCAAAGGCATTATGTTATGCCTTGATTTAGAACAATATGATTTCAAAGGGGATACAAAAGTCTTAATTCATCCAACCGAAGGAACCATCATAGACCGTTTGCCACCGCGGGTCAAAGTTCGGGAAAATGCAATTTTAGAACTACCGCATATTTTAGTTTTGATAGATGACCCAAATCATACAGTCATCGAGTCTGTAAGCAAGGCAAAAGCAGATTTGAAAAAGTTATATGATTTTGAATTGATGCTGGAGAGTGGACACTTAGCAGGATATTTAGTTCCTGAAGAACTTGAGAATCAGGTGATTGAGTCATTGCGCTTACTTGCGAACCAAGAAGATTTCATTAAAAAATATAATTTGAGTCACAATGAGCCTGTTTTCTTATTTGCTATGGGAGATGGCAATCATTCGATGGCGGCGGCAAAAGAATATTGGGATCAGATTAAGCCCCAAGTTGGTATGAATCATCCAGCACGATATGCTTTGGTCGAAATTGTCAATGTGCACGATGAAGGTCTAGAGTTTGAACCGATTCATCGTATCTTATTTAATTTGCAACGAGATTTGCTTGTTGAATTGAAAAATTATTTTGGTGAAAACTTTAGTAATTCAACAGCATCAAGTTATGAAGAAATGACTCAAAAGGTAGATTCTGCTGAGGGTCAGAAACAGGTTGTCGGTCTAGTAAGAGGCAGGAATCAATTTGGAGTCATCGAGATTGCGAATCCAAAATCCAATTTAGCAGTTGGCACAATTCAATCTTTCTTAGATGTATTTATGGAAAATAACGGTGCAGAAAAAATTGATTATGTGCATGGTGAAGACGTCTTGAAAAAAATCGCATCACAAAAAGAACATGCAGGGTTTTATTTGGCTGGGATGCACAAATCTGATTTGTTCAAAACTGTGATTGTGGATGGTGTCTTGCCACGCAAAGCTTTTTCGATGGGCGAGGCAAAAGACAAACGATTTTATTTGGAAGCAAGAAAGATTGTTAGTTAGGGGATTAGCATTTTCAAGATTTCAATCGTTTCATTTTTTCCGCCCACACCATTTTCACCGCCCGGTCCCACACATGATGGACAGCCATCAATACATTCACATTGCGTTACCAATTCATAAGCACGTTGAATTAATTCATCATGAATTTCAAAAAGTTTTTGGCTGAAACCAATTCCAGCGGGAACCAAATCATATAAAACAACAGAAGGATTTCCATTGATTGAACCTGTTGGGTCTGTATGATTTCCTAAATCTCTGGCATCACACATCAAAAATAATGGCGAGAGATTTCCCAACACAAAACCTAACCCTGCCAACCCACTTCGCATGCGTACATTTTGTTCCACTTTGTGATGACAACTTGGACAAAGCGTTGTTAAATTTTCTAAACGATTCGCTTCTTCGGCCGATGTAAATGTACGAAACGGAGTTTTGTGATGCACATCATGTTGACGATTTGATTCTTTCCCGCCGCATACCTGACATGTAAACTGGTCACGCTTCCTGACAGTTTCTCTTATCTTTTGCCAATCTGGTCCGTAATCGTTTGGGTCGTTTGTCCATGCACCTGATTCTCTTAAGTGATTCAGTGTTTGTTCAGATAAAGTTAGCCAATACCCAGTGGTTTGTAATTCAGACGGAGGTAACTCTAATGGTTCTTCTCCTAAATTTTCATTGGTGAACCATCTTAGTTTTTTAAATCCAACAACTTGTGTGGTGACTTGTATCTCTCCATAGCCTTTTTCACCACCTTTGATATTTTGATTTTCATTTGTAGATAACACTTGAATCTCAGAACGTTGTTGTGCTTCGGTGAAATAATCTAAACCAACAGGTACAAGTTGAGCATTATGATTTTCAAGATTTAATTCTTGCACAAAATATTGCTGTGCTTCGTGCATATAAATCGCCCCTGGATGAATCATCCAATGAGCAGATTCGCCATCTACAGTTCCGATGGTGATAGGTCTGCCATCTGAATCAGTGGAAGTTAAAACAAAACTTTGGGGTGAAGCAGACCGCAACGAAATATTGGCGGCGGGATATTGGTCTTTCATCCAATAATATTTTTCGTTGGAAAAATGGCTTTCTTGATTTGAAACCAAAAAGTTAAGATATTCATCCAACAATTCATCAGAGATACTTCCAAAAGTATCCCCTTTTTGAAATGGCAATTCAAAAATCGCACAACGAAGATGCTCTAACAAAATCAATAAATGATTCGGATTCAACAATGCCATTTCAGGTGAACGACCAAAAAAATATTCAGGATGATGTGCCAGGAATTGGTCTAATGGATTGGGGGATGCAACGAGAATCGAAACAGCTGGATCATCTCCACGCCCCGCTCTACCTGATTGTTGCCTTGCACTTGCAATGGTTCCGGGATAACCAACTAAAATTGCGGCGCCGAGTCCGCCGATGTCAATGCCGAGTTCAAGAGCAGTGGTTGCAACAACTGTTTTGACACTTCCATCACGAAGTCCTTGTTCTATTTCCCTTCGTTGCGTTGGGAGATAGCCACTTCTGTATCCGCGAATTTGGTTATTCGTAATTGGTAATTTGTAAATAGAAATTAATGATTGCAGATTAGTTAATACAATTTCAACTGTTCTTCTCGTTCGTCCGAAGATAACGGATTGAATATCATGTTTTAGTAAATCAATACCCAATCTCACACTTTCGAGCAGACTACTTTTTCTTAATCCCAAACTTGCATCTGTGACTGGCGGATTGTAAATAATAAAATGGCGTTCACCTTTGGATGAGCCATCATTATCAATGAGTTCAACGGGTTCTTCGATTAATTTTTCTGCTAATTCTTTTGGGTTACCAATCGTTGCAGATGCAAGAATAAATTGCGGATTTGCTCCATAAAACTTTGCAACACGTTTGAGTCTGCGAATCACATTAGCAACGTGTGAGCCGAAAACTCCTCGGTATGTATGGGCTTCGTCAATGACGATGAATTTTAGATTTGAGAAAAATTCAATCCAGTTGGCGTGATGTGGAAGAATGCCTGTGTGAAGCATATCTGGATTGGATAAAACGATGTTTGCATTTTTGCGAATCGTAGAACGTTGAGGTTGGGGTGTATCGCCATCATATATTGCTGATTTACAATTTACGATTGACGATTGAAGGGTTTGGAGATTAGATAACTGATCTTGTGCTAAAGCTTTGGTTGGGAATAAATATAAGGCTCGTGATTCTGGCTCTTCAATAATTTTTGCTAAAACAGGTAAGTTGTAAGCAAGTGTTTTTCCGCTGGCAGTGCTGGTGGAGAGGATAATATTTTTATTTTCATGAACCTGAGTCCATGCGGAATGTTGGTGGGAGTAAAGCGAGGCAATTCTTAGCGAAGATAATGCTTGACGAATTGAATCAGGCATCCCCTTAGGAAGAGGAAGCGTTTGTGCTAGACGTGGCGGAGTCGTCTTCCATGCAGAAAAATTCGGCGCGGTTTGTTCGTCATCTTTCCAAAAATCTAAAAGAGTTTGCAATGTGTTCAAGAGGTTTGTTTGATTTCGCCTATATGTAAAGTGCGGAATGCCCAAGCACCAACAGCAAGCGGAAACCAAAATGTAACAGCACGATAAATTAGTGTGATGACGACTGCTTGACTCCAATTGACGTTCAATGAAGTTAATGCAATGGGCATAATGCCTTCAACAATGCCGATGCCAGATGGAGTAGGTGAAACGATTAAGAAAAGATAGGCGAGTGAAAAACCTGCAATGATGGTGCCTGCTGAAAATGGGACTTGAAAGGATAGAAATGAGCAAATCAAAATTAGCATTAATAAGCCTTTATCTAAAATCCCCCATAAGATAGGTCTGATTAAGCTAGACGGTTTTTCAGTTAAGCCCGAAAAGCCGTCTGAAATTTCATGTGCATACTCATGGGCGCGAGTTTCGCTGAGATAATTTTCTTTGCCGAAAAAATTTACAATGCGATTAACACCACGCGCAATTTTTGCGAGTAGTTTGCCAAGTTTTTCTGCAGAACGGTAGCCAAGATATAAAACGAATCCATAAGCTATTGCGATGGTAAATAAGAATAACGAAGCAGAAATTTCACCTGCATCTAAATCGTTGCGGCGGAATAAAATGATTAATCCTAAAGCGAGGATGACCAAAAATGCGGCTTGATCTAATAAAAGAAATAACGCGGCGGCGACTGTGGCTTTGCCAGTAGGGTGACCACGTCTGCGAGCTTCAGATGCAAATAAGGCAACGCCTCCAGCTCCACCTGTGGGAGCAACGATGTTGATAAATGTTGCGGCGGTTGCCATGCGAGTTAAAGTAATGACGTTATCATGTATTCCAAGTAAATGAAAAATGGATTGATACATTCTGCCAGTGGTTACAAACCAAATGGATTGAATCACCAGTGCTAATAGGAAATATCTAAGATGTGCTTTTTGTAAGGTGAGTAGAATGGTTTCAAGTTCACTAAAACTTAGAGCAACGATAATTGCGCCGAGAAATAATATGAAGACAACGAACAGTTTTTTCATTCAATAACTACATGGGTGAATTATGGAATTGCAATTGGAAGTTGCTCAATTGGTATTGAAAGTTGTACATTAGAAGCATACACCCAAGCAAGCACTCCGGGTTGCTCAGGCACTTCTACTTGTATCCACAAATTATCGGATGTTCGACCAAATGCATTGGCAGTAGCACTAACTGATAAAACTGCCGGCGTAGCAGAGTTAAAATCTGGAGAGGTACGCAGATTTAATTCGTTTGGTCCGGGATTGGTAACAATAGGTGGTGAAGAAATGGCTGTTGGCTCATCAGCTGTTTCAGTAGTCCCTGGCGGAGGAGGTGTAGTTACTGGTAAGGTAATACCAAGCAAGCGTGCTAATTCCACATCATACAGTAAATGAAATTCACGAGATTTTGCAATATTTGCATTGACAAAATTCGGGTCTGAGTTTCCCATAAATGCGAGCAACGTTTGAACGACTGATTTCATGTGTTCAAGTTGGTATTTCTTAAGCGTAAACAAACAAGAGGGTATTTCTTGTTCTTCTGCATCTCGTAGAACTCTTTGTAATTCAGGGATGATAACAACAAGTTGGTTTTGAGGTGTATTGGATGCTAATGTTGCGTAATCATCAAATTCACGCATCAATTTGTTAACTTTTGTCACTTCTTCTGTAAGTTGAGGTACCAAGCAAGGGTCTAATGTTGCAGTAGCTTCAACTGTTACTATTGGAGCAGGCGTTGGTGTTTCATTTGTCGTATTCTCTGCTGTACCGCAAGCAATCAGTGTTAATGCTAAAAACAGATTTGAAATAAATTTGGTCATACTTTTCATGTTAATTCCTTAAGTCGTTCATAGTAATTTGTATTCTAACAAAACAATTTTACGCCACATCGGCGATGGTGGTTTTTTCTAATTTAGTCGAGACGTGGTCTCGAATATCTTTGAATACTTTGGTGAGCCGCTTCTCTTTTTCGATGGGAGTTGATTCATAAAAATTTTCGCTGACGGATTCAGTGGGAGCGAGTGCGCCATCAAAGAGACGAATCACCTCTGCAAGGGAAATTTGATTCGGCTTTTTGGCAAGTTGATACCCGCCTTTTTGACCTTTGGCACTGCGTAAAAAGTGAGCACGCTTTAATGCCAACATCAACTGTTCTAAAAATTTTGGTGGAATGCCTTGTGCTTTTGCAATCACATCAATGGAAATGAAGCCTTCATCTTGATGACGGGCGAGGTAGATTAAGGCAAGGAGTCCATATTCACTGCGGGTGGTAAGTTTCATTTCTGATTTATCCTATTGGTTGTATATTGTAACTCACCTTAAACAGTCATAAAACCTCTTAAATAAACCCTTGACATAATTCAGTGGCTGAATTATGATTTTGTCAATAATTCCTATTGACTTACTAGGATTTAAGAAATAAAAGAATAAGCGCTTATTTTTTTATTATTAAACCCTACTAAACTGATAGGTTTTGTATATAAACTAGGAGTTAAACCATGAAAAGACAAACTTTCACTTTATTATCTGTATTTCTAGCGTTGGCTGTTGCACTGTCAGCTTGTGGAACTGCTTCCCCAGCAGAATCAACTGTCCCCACGGAAGAAGCGGGCAATTCATCCTCTGAATTAAGTGGCACACTTTCCATCTCTGGTGCTTTTGCTTTGTATCCCATGATGACTGTTTGGGCTGATGAGTTTAGCAAACTTCACCCCGGCGTTACTTTTGATGTGCAAGGCGGTGGTGCAGGCAAAGGTATGACCGATACGATTGCTGGTGCAGTAGATATTGGCATGATTTCACGAACAATCAAAGAAGAAGAAACGGCTCAAGGTATTTTCTGGGTATCTGTTACAAAAGATGCGGTTTTCCCAATCATCAATACAGAAAATCCAGTTGCCCAACAAATCCTTGAAAAAGGTATTTCCCAAGAAACTTTTAACAAAATCTATATCACTGGTGAAATTACCACTTGGGGTGAAGTTGTAGGTGACCCAACCAATACTGATCCAATTAACATCTTCACTCGTTCAGATGCTGCTGGTGCGGCAGAACAATGGTCTAAATATTCTGGTGGTGCCGCACAAGAAGATTTGCTTGGCATTGGCGTGAATGGTGAACCTGCTATGTTAGATACTGTTCTCAAAGACCCATTTGGCATTGGCTTTGGAAACTTAAACAGTATCTTCGATTTGAGCAATGGCAATTTAGTTCCAGGCATTATCATCCCACCACTTGATATCAATGAAAATGGCGTGGCTGATGCAGATGAGATTTACACTGTCAAAGAAGATGCCTTTGGCGCAGTGGCAAATGGAACATATCCATCACCTCCCGCACGTTTTGAAAACTTAGCAACCTTAGGCAAACCAGAAGGTTTAGAACTTATCTTTATCGAATGGATTTTGACTGATGGTCAACAATATCTCGAAGCCGCTGGTTACGTGCCGCTCACACCTGAACAACAAGCTGAATCTTTAGAAAAATTGAAATAAAAATTATTAGTCACAGAGAACATTGAGAAAAACTTTTACTGCTCAGTGTTCTCTGTGACTCTATGGCAAAAAATCATGAATCAAGTTAATGTAATAAAAACTATTCAGGAAAACCGCACCAAGAAAAATATTTTTGCACAAAAAATATTTTTTGGAATCACAATTTTCCCAGTCATATTAACCCTAGATCGTGCAATTGCACTTTTCTTCCGCGCTTTCCCTATCTTAAGTGAATATCAACTTTCAGATTTATTGTTTGGCGAAGTATGGCGACCCAATCAAGGTTTATTTGGGTTTCGTCCATTTATTCTCGGCACAATTTGGGTCACAACTGTTGGCGTGATTCTTGCAGTGCCTGCTTGTTTGCTCGTTTCAATTTATCTAGCTGAATATGCACATGCTCGCACACGTTCAATCGCAAAACCAATTTTAGATTTACTCGCCGCGATTCCACCTGTTGTATATGGTGTGTGGGGATTACTTGCCATCGTCCCTTTTGTGGATGATGTGCTCGCGCCTCTTGCTGAGGGGAAACTTGATTCTGTACCTCTACTTTCGGTTACCCAACCAACTGGATTTGGCATCCTCGCCGGTGGAATTGTTTTAGCAGTGATGATTGCTCCCTTAATTATTTCAGTCACTTTTGAAGTGTTATCTACAGTTTCAAATGATTTAAGACATGCTTCTTTAGGTGTTGGGGCTACTCAATGGCAAACGATTCGTAATGTAGTCATTCCACAAACTTTGCCAGGCATCATCGCCGCCATTGTTTTAGGAGCATCGCGTGCATTAGGTGAAACAATTGCAGTATTAATGGTTGTCGGCAATGTTCCAAATATTCCAACTTCTATTTTTGATACAGCTTATCCATTACCAGCATTGATTGCCAATAACTATGGCGAAATGATGTCCATTCCGCTTTATGACGCCGCTTTGCTTGGTGCAGCACTTGTTTTATTGGTCGTGATTTTAATTTTCAATATTCTCTCAACTTTGGTCTTACAAAGAATGTTGAGGCGCAAATGAACTTTAAGAAAAAACATTTTGAACGAAGACATCTGATTGAATTATTCATAAAAACAATCATGCGAATTGCTTTAATCATTGTAGCAAGTTCGCTTGGCTTAATTCTTTGGACAATCATTTCACGCGGACTTCCCTCCTTAACTTGGGATATGGTCACACAAATCCCAAAAGGTGGATACTACATGGGCAAAGAAGGTGGCATTCTGAATGCGATTATTGGGTCTATTTATTTAGCCAGTGGCGGAACGTTAATTGCAATTATATTGAGTTTGCCAATTGCTTTATATCTACAAGCCTATGCTCAAGATTCAAAATGGGGTGATTACGT
>DQGV01000472.1:10273-10477 GCA_003524705.1 Anaerolineae bacterium
TCTATTGTGTATGGCGCGTTTGGTTTTGCATTGATGATTTCACTTGGCTTACGTGCTTCACTACTAGCAGGCATCATCGCTTTAGCATTGGTTGAACTTCCCATTATGACTCGTGCTATGGATGAAGTTATCCGCCGAATGCCAAAAGATTTGGAACATGCCGCATTAGCGTTAGGCTCCACAAAATTTGAAGTGGCATTACGA
>DQGV01000472.1:10711-10869 GCA_003524705.1 Anaerolineae bacterium
ACAAAATTTGAAGTGGCATTACGAGTGGTAACTCGCCAAATGTTGCCGGGCATTATTACCGGTATTTTGCTTGCATTTGGTCGCGGAATTGGTGATGCGGCTTCCGTTTTATTTACAGCAGGCTATACAGACAGAATCCCAACTTCATTGATGAATCC
>DQGV01000053.1 GCA_003524705.1 Anaerolineae bacterium
GATATTTTCATTTTCATCACGTGGTGCGGTGTAATCCGTATTAATCACGCCGATGTATTCCAAATTTTCTTTCTCACGCAATTTCAATAAATTCGGCACAGCCGATAACACCCCCACAGATTCTGTCTCTTCATCGGGGCAAGCCAATAACAAAATATTGCCGTTCAAGTCATCGATTAAACGATATCCATTTTCATCAGGTTTGGCAAAAGCACGCATCAATGCGATATTAATTGCCACACCTGATTTCATATCTACGGAGCCGCGCCCGAAAAACCAATCTCCAGTTTGTAAATGCTTCCATGCAGATTGCTCTGAAATATCTAAATCACTTTTCGATTGAAAATATTTCTTCATTTCTTCAGCCAATTGTTCAGGCTGAAAGGCAATATTCACATCTCCATAACGAGAAAAATCATCTACCCCAACAGTATCAAAATGCCCCATGAGGATAATCGTTTTGCTAGAATTTTTCTTGCTCTTCAATAAACAAGCAAAGTTTTTTCTACCATCTTCTGCAAACCAAAAATCAGAAAACACATCGGGTTGCTTTCCATTTTGGTATGGTGCTAACGTCAAATCACGAATCACATCGGCACATTTATTTTCATCTTCTACATTCGGGCTAATACTTGCAATCCCCATCAAAGTTTTTGTTAACTGCAAAACTTCATCAAACCAAATTTTATTTTGCATTTTTATATTTGTTCCAATAACGCAATAAACCATCGGCACTCATGCCAATTGGATTGGATACTGTATAAACCTGAATCACTTCTTCACTCAACCCTTGTTCACGGCTTTGTTGCTCCATCCACATTGTATAACTTTCGCGCAATTCGTCCAACGAAGGTTCGCTAGGCATCACTTGGTCAAGCCATGTTTCGGTGGCATCTAAATTTTCCTGCAATGTATCCAAATGCCAATCTACATCATCATACATCCCAAAATGTGTTGGGGCAATTTGCTTCAGATTTAATTTTTTTAATTTCGTAATACTCTCACGCCATTTTTCAAAATGAAATTCAGGCGGTGGCATTGGCACACGCAAATACGGATAGCCCGGTATGCGCACACCACCCACATCTCCTGAAAAACAAATATCTTCAAAGATGTAAGCAAAATGATGTTCGGCATGTCCTGGCGTGTTGACTGGAAGAAATTTCAAGTTGCCGATTGTAAATTCTTCCGCATCATTCGGGATGTGAATTTGATTCTGCGCCACCGGCAGAATCTCACCCCACAATTGATTCATTCTGTCGCCATAAATGCGTGAAGCACTGGCGATTAATTTTTCAGGTCTAATCAAATGTGGCGCACCCAATGGATGAACATAAATCTGTGCGCCGAGTTGAGCAAGTTGACCAGCCGCTCCAGCATGGTCAAGATGAATGTGAGTCAATAGCACGTGAGTGATGTCCCCTAAAGATAAGCCTTCCGCTGTAAGAGCAGTTTGCAACGTAGAAAGAGTCGAAGCAGGTCCGCTTTCTATCAAAATAACGGCATCATCTTTTTTTATCAAGTAAGAGGTTATGGCTTGTTTTTTATTTTGAAAATGTAAATCTATGCTGACGATACGGGTGTTTGCCATGAACGAAAATCCTGAGTTTTGAAAGTGGAGCGAAGATTACTAAGTGCGGTTGTAAGGTCGTCATCACAAGCGATGTTGCAAATTGGAACATGTTTTTCGCGCAATGAATTGATTATTTTATCTGTACCTGTTGGTCCGCCAAACGTTTGTGCATCGAGCAAAACAATAATTGGATAGAGTGAACGCAAAAGTAAATCATCTACGGCTTGCAATAATTCGGTACGGACTGTGGGTGTAATTAAAATTACGGTGGAGCGTTTGGGCAATTGCATGGCTTGTGTTGAGACTAAACCTGCGATAGAAAGTTCTCCATTGGCTTGAACGAATGCTAGTGTCTCTAAAATTTTTGCTTCTTGTCTTTCACTGCGGTCTGCTGGCAAAATGGTATAGGTTTGACCAGCACTGGCATAGCCTACCGCTCGACGTTGACGAATAAAATAATGTGCTAACGATGCCGCAATACTAACAGAATATTCTAAAGTGGATGGTGGCAATTTTATTTTCGGTCGGCGTACAAATAAAACTGTTTGCATTGGTGATTCATCAAAGACTTGTTCTTTTTGGTAATGAACATCTTTTTGCGAGTCAAGATATATCCACACTTCGGCTTGTGGGTCTTGTTCAAATTCTTTGACCATTAACTTATCGCGCCGTATGCTGGTACGCCAATGGATTCTTTTCATGGCATCGCCATGTATATAGTCACGCACACCAGCGGCATGAGGTGTAATATCATGTGATTTTCTTTGAATGACATGACCGCCCGGCAACAAACCTGGTGACGAAGGGAAATATTCTATTTCTTGAATCATTGGGAAGACAATTAACGTCTCTTGTGCTGGAAATATTTTTTTCGTTGTAAAAATCCCAAATGGGTCGCCGATATTAATGGCTGTAGGTCCGAGTTCAAAACTTCCGCGTTGGGTTAACCATGTACGTGCGTTGTAAGTTCTTTTTTGATTTGCTAACACCAACGTCAGCAAACGTGAGCCTGCCGCAAATGGAATTTTAGATTGGTTGATAACTTCAATCCATGAAGCGGGTAAATTACTTTGATTTAAAATTTTATAGTTTTCTTCAAACACATCACCCACGTTGGCACGCAATTCACGCGTGCTCCGTTCTAATAAGATTCGGTTGGCTACCCAAACCGTCCAAGCCCATGAAACGAATGCTAACAAAATGCTTGTGTACAAAAAACGTGAATATAATGGCGCACCGTTTACAAATACGCCGATGAGTCCAAGCACAAACATTAAGGCGATGAGAACTCGCCCAGCCTTCATTTATTTCTTCCTTGAGTCAGCAGTAAATGAACCACCCGGTGCTGGTGTTGAAAGTAAAATTTCTTGCACAATTTTATCTGAACTTAAATCTCGCAAACGTGCGGCAGGACTAACAATAATACGATGAGCTAAAACAGCAACTGCTAAAGATTTGATGTCATCAGGTAAAACATGGTCACGTCCCATTAACGCAGCTTTGGCTTGTCCTGCCCGCGCAAGTGAAAGACTCCCTCTGGGGCTGGCACCCAAGTATACGTCTGGGCTTTGACGCGTGCGCGTACATAACTCCACAATATATCTTTTAACTGCATTAGAAAGATATATTTTTTTGATGTTGCCCATCGCCTGAGTCAAATCTTTGGCTTTGATGACAGGTTTCAAAGATTCAATTGGATGTGCTAAACGTTGGTCATCCATAATACGAATTTCATCCAAAATATTTGGGTAGCCAAGTCTCATACGTAACAAGAAGCGGTCTAATTGCGCCTCTGGCAACGGAAACGTACCTTCATATTCAATTGGATTTTGAGTTGCTAAAACCATAAATGGTTTAGGTAGAGGATGTGTGATTCCATCTACTGTTATTTGACGTTCTTCCATCGCCTCTAATAACGCCGCTTGAGTCTTGGGTGTAGCGCGGTTAATTTCATCTGCGAGGATGATTTGCCCGACAATTGGACCGGGGCGAAATTCAAATTTCTTTTTTTGCTGGTTATAAATAGAGATGCCTGTTACGTCACTGGGAAGCATGTCTGGCGTAAATTGGATGCGATTGAAGACACAATCCATAGAACGTGCTAAACTGCGTGCCAGCATGGTCTTACCCACGCCGGGTACATCTTCTATCAAAATATGTCCTTCACATAATAAACCAATAACGATCATTTCTAAAGATTGGCGTTTCCCCACAATTACTTTTTCTAGATTGTTCAATATTTTTTCGCCAAAGGCTTGAATATTTGACATGTATGTTTATCCTTAATCTTTGATGATAGGATTTTAAGCGTCTTTGGCAGTATGAACAAGCCTAGCCATGCCCTCCTATAGAATGGCTTTTCTCTCCTGCTGGGGTAGGTTGTTCTTAAGACTTGTCTGATTTGGGAATCGTGTATAATCGCGGTCACGCCTCAGTAGCTCAATGGATAGAGCGCC
>DQGV01000343.1 GCA_003524705.1 Anaerolineae bacterium
CACTACATGACGATAATAAAATTATTGTGATAAAGAATAGGGAAATTATTTTTTTCATTGTTATATTATATTTTTTGTAAGGGCGAGGCATGCCTCGCCCCTACTTATAAATTTTACGGAACCAACAACATAAACGGAACGGGAGTAAACACTAAAACGAAGACAAATATCATAACGTAGGCTACCAACTTGCGGCTAGGGTCGAGGCGGGTGATTTGGTCCAAAGGTTGCGCGTTGACGCGTCCCAGCCAAAATAGCAAAACAGCCCACAGCCACCAGCCATCCCAAAAGAAACCGAGACCAATTAACAAAGCAATGATAAATGGAAAAGCTTTGCGAGCTTTATCACCAAACAAAGAATAGATGACATGACCACCATCTAAAGTTCCAGCAGGAATTAAGTTTAATGCTGTTACCAAAATCCCAGCCCAACCTGCAAATGCAACGGGATGAATAAACACATCAAGTCCGTCAAATGGAATGGGACGACCTGTGAAGAAATATTGAAGCCAATATAAAAATCCTTGCGGCTCAACAGGTGCAGGCAATAACTGACCAAAAACAATAAATTTTGATAGCAAATAAATTAAAGAATTGCCTTCGAGAAAACCATTTGGATTTGGGTCAATCGTTCCCAATTCAGAAAGTGATAAACCTAAAAGTAATACTGGAATCGCAACAACCAAACCTGCAATTGGACCTGCTACACCGATATCAAATAACACGCGTTTGTTTTTTGGAATACCACGCATGATGATTGCTGCACCCATTGTGCCAAGCGGACTCAATGGAAATGGAATAAAGTAAGGCAATGAAGCTGGCGTTTTGTGATAACGACTCATAAAATAATGACCAAGTTCATGTGCTAACAAAATTCCAAGCAAACTTAATGCAAAGGGCCAGCCTGTGAGAATACTTTTAGACAATACAACTATCACTCCCCATGTGTCGTTTGGAACAGGACCTTCCGGTTGTGCACCGGCTAACATGACACTTAAAACGGTTAAGATAAAAAGAATAATATTGGTTCTGATATTTTCTTGCTTTGGCTCAGGTAATTTTTGTGCAAGATAAATAACATGTTTGCCTTCTTCTTCACGAAACAAAGGCATGACGTTGTATTGATTTAATGATTCAGCTAATTGGTCATACGCTTCGGCTGATTCTTCACCAATTAGTTGTCCACGATAACGTAAGAAGAATCCTTTATTCTCTTTATCATTTGCATCTAAACTTGTTACATCCTCAATGCGAAATACACGTGTGACGAGTTTTGTAAAAATTTCAGTTTCAGGGAAAGACATAGTTCTCCATTTTATGTAGTGACACGGCGTCGCCGTGTCACTACGAACATAGGCGAGAGTGGATGGGAGTCGAACCCACCGCGACCCGCAACGCGACCCGCCACAGGTTTTGAAGACCAGGAAGCCCACCGGGACTTAACCACTCCCATTGGCAAGGATAATCTAGGCATGATGGAATTGCAAGTTAGAAGAAATTAATTTATAAACAAAGCAAAATAATTCAATGACAGTATTCTGATACCTTTTGATAGACTCCGCAAGCCTCACTCAGTTATTCTTGCGAAAATTCTTAACCTTTGTGACCTTCGTGTCCTTTGTGTTTAAAAAAGGAAAATTATGAAAACAAATCCAAACAAACTTTGGCTCATCGTCCTCGCCCTCGGCTGGCTATTTGACTTCCTCTTTTGGGAGCAATCACCCGGAATCAACTTTGCAATTTTTTGGACGGCATGTTTAATCGGAGCGTTTTATCTTTTACTAGGGGATGGGCTTCGCCCGCATCGTTCTTCATTGATTCTGATTCCGCTCTTCATCTTTTTCGCGGCTGTCACATTTCTGCGCGCCGAATCAATGACAATTTTTCTAGCATACACCTTTACGTTGGTGACCTTGACAATTCTCACAGTGACCTATCTGGGTGGGCGTTGGCTTCAATATACATTTGTAGATGGGCTTGGAAAAATTCTGGGGCTAATGGGAAGTATCGTAGCACGTCCAGTTTTATTTTCAACTCAAGTTCGTAAATCACAAACTGAATCAGGTGTAAAGCCAAGCAAATATAATTTCATGCCAATCATTCGCGGACTTGTAATTGCTTTGCCAATTGTCGCCATCTTCGCTTCTTTGCTTGCCTCTGCCGATGTTGTTTTTGGTCAAAGGTTAGATGATTTCATTGAACTCTTCAAACTCGAAGACTTACCCGAATATATTTTCCGCATGATTTATATTCTCGTCATCGGCTATGCACTTGCAGGCATTGTCTTACACGCTTCAACAGAATCCAAAGATGAAAAATTAGTCGGTGAAGATAAACCTGCTATTCCAGCGTTTCTTGGTTTTATTGAATCTACAATTATTTTAGGAAGTGTCGTTACGCTCTTTGCAATTTTTGTTGTGATTCAATTTCAATACTTTTTCGGTGGCGAAACCAACATCAATGTTGAAGGATATACATACGCCGAATATGCCCGCAAAGGTTTTGGAGAATTAGTAGCAGTTGCATTTTTTGCATTGCTCATGCTTCTCACTTTAAGTGCTGTCACCAAACGTGAAACTGAAACCCAAAGAAAAACTTATTCAGGTTTTGGCATTGCTTTGGTGTTACTTTTGCTCGTCATGTTGTTTTCAGCATTTCAACGCCTCAATCTCTACGAAGCCGCCTATGGATTTTCCCGCGTCCGCACGTACACGCATGTTTTTCTGATATGGCTTGGTTTGCTTCTCGTTGCAACTATTGTGCTTGAAATTCTTCGCAAAGAAAGACTATTTGCAATTGCTATGTTAATTGCTTCGTTTGGGTTTGCCATCAGCCTGCCGATATTAAATGTCGATGCGTTTATTGTGAATCAAAATATCAAACGTGAACTAACTCAACCTGATGCTGTCGATTTAGATTCGCAATACTTCATCCAACTCTCTGACGATGCAATTCCTCCACTTGTGAATGCGCTTCAATCTTCGGGTCTACCTGATTCTGTACATGAGAAAGTTGCCTCATCTTTAGCATGTATCCGCTATGACCGTACACAAGGTGCGCGTGAATATGAATGGCAAGAATTTCATTTCGCTCGCCTTTTTGCAGATAATGCTCTTAATGAAGTCAAAGATGAACTTGACCAATATGAAATTATCGAAGATAGATACCCAGCGAAGGTGATTACACCTTCCGGTGAAGAATATTATTGTTCACAATATTCTTATGATTAGTAAGAAATCTCATCCATTGACTGTCTCTACTATTCAAAAGGACTGTCAATGGATTTTAAATTAACCATCTTCTCTGATTACATCTGACCATGGTGCTATGTCGGCCAGGGTGTGGTCG
>DQGV01000137.1 GCA_003524705.1 Anaerolineae bacterium
GCTCTTCCGATCTATAATGACCAAGCACAGGATAAAAATCATCGCTTTGTTGTAAAGCCAATGGAATATCTTTTAATCTTAATAAAATTTTTCCAGCACGATTTTCCGTCAGATGTAATCCCATCGCAGGTGCGCGACCTGTGATGGCACAGCATACATCAAATAAATCTGGATATCTTTCTGTTCTTGCACCGATGACTGAATTTGCAAATGCAATCGCATTCGATTCGCCCCATGCGATTTGGTCGCCAAATTTTGGTTTGTATTCGGTTTGATAGGGTGCGCATGTCCATGTTGGAATCGTGCCCATGTTTTGATAAGCAATCATCTGATGATGTGCTTGCTTTGCCCACTCAGGAGTCACAGCCCATTCTTTCCAGTGATGTTCATCTAATCCGCTGACGTTAAGAGTCGTTGGCACAGAAACTTTTGCACCTAAACTTGCTAATTTTTCTGCAAACTCTAAACCAGCATCACCGATATAAACTGTGCTATCAATATGTGCACCGACGATATCAAGTAATTCTTTTGCACCTGAAACTTTTGCCATGTGCACGAGAATCTTCATCGCCATTTGTGTGGCGGGTCCGAAATCACCATGTAGCATGGATAAGTCTTTTTGAGTGAGAGAAAGAGTCATAAGTTAAAGTAAATGTCAAAATAATAGTAACAAGTTTACCCGTAGGGGTGAGGTGTTTGAATTTGTCAACTTGTTTATAACAAGGTACAATCAAATTATATCTAAATAAATACCCCAAAGGAGAAATCTCATGGCTTTTGAATTACCAAAATTAGCTTATGCGTATGACGCGCTTGAACCTCATATTGATGCTCGTACGATGGAAATTCATCACACAAAACATCATCAAACGTATGTGACAAATTTAAATGGTGCGGTAGATAAAACCCCAGAACTTGCTGGAAAATCTCTTGAACAAATGTTGAGTGATTTAAATGCAGTGCCTGAAGGTGTGCGAAATGTGATTCGCAATCATGGCGGCGGAACTGCAAATCACAATTTATTTTGGGAAGTGATGGGGCCAAATGCTGGTGGCGCGCCGAAAGGTGATTTAGCCAAAGCAATTGATGCTTCATTCACTTCGTTTGATAACTTCAAAGCAGAATTTACAACTGCCGCAACTACACGTTTTGGTTCGGGTTGGGCTTGGTTGGTGAAGAAGGGCAGTGGCTTGGCTGTGGTTTCAACTGCAAATCAAGATACTCCGCTTTCTGATGGTCTCACCCCAATTCTTGGTATTGATGTTTGGGAACATGCTTACTATTTGAATTATCAAAACCGCAGACCTGATTACATTGTCGCGTTTTGGAATGTGATTAATTGGGATGCAGTTGCAGAGAAATGGTCTAAGTAGTCTGAATGGTCTGCTGGTCTAACAGGTCTCACTAGTCTGACCAATAAGATTTGTTAGACTTTTTCGACTAATTAGACCTATCAGACTAAATAAAAAAAGTTATAATTGCAGTATTAAATATTTCACTGATTTAGGAGTTTGTTATGACTCATATTATTACCAGCTTATGCGTGCGCGACCGCGGTTGTATTGATGTTTGCCCTGTGGAATGTATGATTCCCGGGCAACCTGTAAATGAATGGCCCTGGATTTATATTGACCCTGACACTTGTATTGATTGTGGTGCTTGTGTTCCTGAATGTCCGTTCAATGCAATTTATCCAGAAGATGAAGTGCCATCTGCTTATACAGCCAAAGGTGGTGAAATTGTCAGCAATGTTGGTCTCACAGGTCATTGGGAAGGTACGAATCATCACGGCGGAAAAATTGTTTTAGAAACAACCCGTACGCTTGAAGCCGGTGAAGTGATTGATTTGACCCCTGACATCAAACCGAATTACGATTTCTTCCAAGGCGGACCTGGCTATTCTGCCAAAGATATTGACGACGGAATGTAAAATAAAAATCGTCCACGCAAGTGGACGATTTTTTTATTCACTCATCAAATTATTCCCAATAAATTCTGCTAAAGGAATATTATTTTCTTCCAACACAACTACCAATGCCAAAGGCACGCCTTGCCAATATGGCAACGTGCCGGCAATTAACCATGTCACAATTGTTTCATCTAAACTGGCTTGCCCAACATGACTCCAATATGGATTTCCACTTTTGACAAAATCCAAAACCGCTTCATTCGAACGTTCAGCCTGCATCACCTGCGCCGGCTGACTCAACGCCGGAAGCACAATCCAGCCTTGCTCCAGTGTGTTAACTGCTGTGGCAATTCTTGGGGCAGGGATAATCCCATCATTACTCAATGCCGATGTGGCTAAACTCATTTGCAATGGGCTCACTCGCAACGAATCTACTGAGTTATTTTCTTCATCAAATGCAACGGGCATGTTAATTTGTGGTGTTTGATACAAACCTAACGATTCATAAAAAACTTGTAAACCTTCGTCTTCTGGAAAATCTTCACCAAATTGTGCGCGAATTAATGGAAGCAGTGTATTGCCAATCGGGTACAAGCCTTGCGTAGCACGATTCAATAAAGGCGCATTTGGGTTTTGAGATAGTGCTTCACCTTCTTCTGTGAGTTTGTTGGGGTCATACGTTGGGTGAGAAGCCATAACTAATACTTCACCAGTCTCAGCATTCATTAAAATGATTGCGCCACGATGAATGCCTAACAATTGGTCAGCTTTGGATTGTAGAGATAAATCAATACTCAAGCGCACGTCTAAACCGGCGGGTGGGGTTCCGTAAAGCAGTTGTTCCCATAAAATCAGACTCATGGGGTTGCCTTGTAATCCCCGAAGATAACTGTCGAGGGATGCCTCTAACCCAGCTTGCCCGTAGATAGGGTGCGTGTAGCCAGTTACGGGAGCCAAATCTGAGTATAGATATTGGCGCACATAAATCCCATCTACTCTTTCGGTGATGTTAATTGGCTGATTGTTTTTATCTACAATTTCACCGCGTGGCACGAATCTATCGACAATAGCGCGGCGCGGATTATCGGTACGGGTGAGGATGTCTGGTGCGCGCACAATTGCCCACCATGCAGTTGTCAATGCACAAGCGGCGAGACCCAGTGCCAACAAACCTGTGACGAGCGAATATGGTTGTGGATTTTCTAACGAAGCGGGTTCTTCATCTTCTGTGTTGCTGATGTTGAGTAAAAGAAATAAGGCGATAAAAGAAGTTAATAATGATGAGCCACCATACGAAACAAAAGGTAACGTGACACCCGTAAGTGGTAATAGACGAATATTCCCACCGATGATTAACAAACTTTGCACACCGAGATATGTGACAATTCCAGCGGCAAGATAACGGCGGAATCTATCTGGCGCATGGAGAGAAATTATCATGCCGCGCGCCAGAATCAACCAGATGAGGGCAATCAAGCCTAACGTTCCGATAAGACCCGATTCTTCGGCGATGGCTGAATAAATAAAATCAGAAATCGAAACGGGTACTAATAAAGGACTTCCGATTCCTAATCCTCTGCCGATTGTGCCACCATTAGCAACTGCAAGCAATGATTGAATGATTTGATAAGAGCCACCTGTTGGGTCAGCCCATGGATTCAGCCAACCAACCACGCGCACGCGAATAAGGTCAATAAAAAAATAGCCGACCAAAAGTGCAACGGAAAGCGATAAAACAGAAGTGATTAAAATTCTGCGTTTGCCGGTAGCAATATAAATAAAAATTGTAAATATCAAAATGAAAATGGATGCTGTACCTAAATCCCGTTGGACGATTAATAATAACAACGCCATTCCTGTTACAAACAGAGTGGGTATCAACAATGGAAAAGAAAACAATTGCAAATTAGCACGGTCTGCTAGATAGGCTGAGAGATAAATCACTAATAATATTTTCAGTGGTTCAGAGGGTTGAAAGTACACATCGTTAGAAAATCCAAGCCACAAACGCGGACCAAACCCC
>DQGV01000039.1 GCA_003524705.1 Anaerolineae bacterium
AAAAACAACTGTGAAGAAGCCAAGAAGTTCTCGACTCTCCTTCTCACCCGCCAATAGCGTGAGCCATCACTTTCACGCGCAAGCATATTGGCTTCAATCAAATCACGGCGTAAACCTGCTGTATCTTCATTAAATCTTTTTATGATTTGATTAATTTCTTTTTCGGTGTAATCTTTATCAAACTCAAAAAAATTAATCAGATAATCTAAGATGATTTGAAGTTTCGGCGGCGCAGGGATATGACGAATACTCCCATCGGCATTGAGATGGGCTTTTAGCACCTTTTTAGTTTTTTCGTCTAACGCCTCATCCGGGACGTATAGTTGTTTCACTTCGAGCAACTTTTCCTTCGCTAAAACAGCCAAACGGTCATCATTCAAAGAAAAAACGCCGTTTTCTTGACTAATCACACCGATATGTTCCAAGAACCCAAGGTGGGTTAGCGAATCTTTGGGTGAGAGTTCGAGCCGTTCGGCAACTTCTTTGCGCGTGGCATTGCTCTGCGAAAGCATACCGATAATCCGCAGGCGGGTTGGGTCAGACATTACTTTGACATAATCTAGCATTTGGCTCATATTTCACATCCATAAATCTAATTCGATATTTATCGAATTAGATTTTAGAGGCAGAAATGGGATTTGTCAAGTAAAGAAGATGTTGAGGTGTAGAATCAGTTATCCCCTAGTTAAGAGGCGCGAAGCGGTCAAATCAGAAAGGGGTTTTATCAAGTACAATCTTAATTGGAGGTATCAATGGATTTTTCTAAACATGCTTTCTTTGAAGGAAAAATTGTCCCGTTGAGTGAAGCGAAGATTGGCATTGCAACACACGGATTTTTATATGGTACATCTGTATTTGGTGGGATGCGTGCCTATTGGAATCAAGAAAAAGGGAAAATGTTTTTGTTTCGTCCATTTGACCATTTTCGACGTTTGATTAATTCTGGAAAAATGATGGCGATGCAAAGCCCGTATGATGAAGAGGGTTTTATTCAATTGACTTTGGATGTGTTGCGAAAAGATGATTGGAAGCAAGATGTGTACTTACGCCCCACTTTGTATAAAGCGGATATGGGCATTGGTGTGAAGTTACATGATTTGCGCGATGAGTTTTGTATGTTTGTGATTCCGTTTGAGAAGTATGTGAAGAATGATACGGATGCACATTTGACAGTTTCATCATGGCGACGCATAGATGACAACGTGATTCCAGCACGCGGAAAAGTAGCTGGCGGTTATGCAAATTCGGCATTGATAAAAACAGATGCAAACCGTGCGGGTTTTGATGAAGCACTTGTGCTAGATAATAATGGTCATGTCTCTGAAGGTTCGGCGATGAATGTGTTTATGGTACGTGATGGTGTCTTAGTCACGCCACCTGTGACGGATAATATTTTAGAAGGCATTACACGAAAATCTGTAATTGAGATTGCAAAAAAAGAATTGGGATTAGAAGTCCTAGAACGTTCTATTGATAGAACCGAAGTATTTATTGCCGAAGAAATGTTTATGACTGGAACTGCCGCTCAAATTGTGGCAGTGACAAAAATTGACCATCGCCCTGTTGGAAGTGGTGTGATGGGAAATATCACAACCAAATTAAGAAATCTATTTGATGATGTTGTGCGTGCGAAAAATCCGAAGTTTAATCATTGGAATGTGGAAGTGAAATAAAGAAGAAATAAGAAAGAGGAAAGAAGTTAAGATGCAAAATCTTTCTTCTTTCCTCTTTCTTTACTTAATAAAGGAATGTGTTTAAGGATTCTTCTTAAACTTCACCAACACCAAATTCTTTGAACAATCACTAAATGTATCAATTTCGATATTGCCTGAAAGTGGCAAGCCTGCTTGGTCAAGAATTTGAATCGAGAGCAATCCATCAGATGAAATCGGGACAGTTCCCAAGAAAAATTCAAAACCAGATTTTCCGTATGCTGGAGCAACACCACTGACGGTTAAGGAATTTTGCGTCTTGCCGTTATAAAAACCTGTTAATCGAACCGTAATACCAATCATATCGGCGTTGTTCGAGTCAACAATTGTGCCTGCTACACCTTGCCAATTACAAGCGGCTTCTGGATGAATAATAGTGCTATCAATATAAGTTGTTGTAGCATTGAAAGGTGCTTTGGGCGTGGCGGTTGGAGGTGGCGTATCAGATGGAGTAATTAATGAAACGACTGTAACAGTAGGTTCTAAAGTAAATGTAGGCACAAGAGTTAAGGTTGGAGTGTCTGTGATAGCGGCTTGAGTCGGAGTCCATGTTGGGAGCAATTGAATCGGAGTAATCGTAGCAGTCGGAAGTTGACCTACAAAAGCACGTTCTGGACTAAAAGGGTTATATGCCGCATTGGGTGACATATACACTGCAACAAAATACAAGCCAATACAAAGTGTCATCAGTAATGTGAGAATGCTGAGCATATCCCATATATCTAGGCGTGATTTTGGTTTATCTTCGAAATCGTAGTTACTCATTTGCTATGCTCCAAAATTTTACTGCATCAAAACAATATTGCTATTTTCTTTTTGTTCAGTAATCCAATTTTTCAAAGCCAACTCTTGCATTGTTAATAAAGCATCAGGCGTTAATTCATGTTCAGCACGTTCCACAGCTTTGAAAATATGAAAGCCTGCCTCAGTTGAAATGATTCCGCTCACTTCACCTGTTTGTAAAGCAAACACAGCTTGGTCTGCCTCAGCACTCAACAAATAACCTTGCGGAACCCAACCCAATTCACCATTTGTAACGGGGTCATATAAACTTGCAAGTTCGTCAAAGTCTTCGCCTGCGGCTAAGCGTTGCAACACGGCTTGCGCGTCCGCCTCATTATAGGTCAAAATTTGGCGCAGATGAATCTGCTCCATGCTATTTGACACATCCGCAATGATTTTGTCACGCATCCA
>DQGV01000132.1 GCA_003524705.1 Anaerolineae bacterium
AGGCAAAATAATAGGTGAACTTAAATTGAAAATGGGGTTGACTACTTGAGCAAGTACATCTGCAATTAGTGCTTTCTTTGCAAAGCCACGAATAAAACGTCTTAATCCCTCTGCAACATCAGACGGTTCTGTTTTTATGTTAAATAAGTCTTCTTTAACCTGACTATATCTGATAATGGGTCCAATCGGTATTTTAGGAAACATGAAAAAGTAAAAAGAAAACTTCAATAAATCTTTTTCATAGTTATCTACTTTTTTGAAAGATTCAATAAGGTAAGCAATTCCCTGAAAGGTAAGATACGATAAACCCAGCGGATATGCCCTTTCGGAAAATACCTTGTAGGTTATTAATAATATAACAATTGATGTAATACCAATGCCTAAGAAAATTTGAGATATTTTTTGCCCTCGCCATCTATTAATTCCATATCCTATAACATAGGTAAGGAATCCTAAAGCTATAATCAAGGGTATATAAGATAAATTTCCCCATGAATAGAAGATAAAACTTCCTAAAACCCCAAAAATAAGCTTTCCCTTGCCTTGAGCCAGGAAATACCCAAACATAAATAAAGGTAAAAATAAAAACAAAAAAATAGGTTCATTAAAGTTCATATGGAAATTATATCAATATTAAAAATAGCCTGATGCGTAACATCAGGCTATTTTTAATATGAAACTTTGGTTGCTACTCTGCCTCTATAAACGTCACTTCCATCGTCATACCCCACTTCAAACGTTCATCACTTTCATTCACTTTGATTCTGACACTATAAAGAATATCACCGCCTTGTTGTGTGAAGGCATTGCTGATTTCAACCACTTCACCCGTGAGTTGCAAATCTGGTAAAGCATCGGGAGATAAAGTCACTTGTTGACCAACGCTTAACTTCACAACTTCTAATTCAGTTACATCGGTTGTTTTGACAATCCATGCATCAAAATTGGCAAGGCTTACAGCACGAGTCTCTGTACCAACTTGCTCACCAACTTTTACATTGACATCTGCAATCACACCATCAAATGGTGCCACTAAAACATAATTTGATAAAGCATCTTGTGCGGCGTCTAAATTGGCTTTTGCGAGTGCAAGTTGGTCGGCGTTCGGTCCATCCAAACTTAATTCGTATTGATATTTGGCTTCAGCTTCTAATGCCAACGCAGAATCATAAATTACTTTTACTTCATCACGTTCACGAATTTCCGCTTCAAGTTCACGAATCTTATCGTTCAAATTTTCTTGAGCAGTTTCCAAATCATCTTCTGCAGTTTGACGGCGTGAATTATCTTCATCTAAATTTGAATATTTATCAAATTCATCTTGCGCGTCTTGCAAATCTTCACGCAAATCTTCAATGTCGGCTTCAATGTCTTCAATACGGTCTTCAATTGAGTCAACATTCAAATCTTCCCAATCTTCTTCAGCATTTGCGCGTGCAATTTGAGCATCCATATAAGCCTGCCATAATTTTGCACGGTCGCCGCTTTCATTGCGAAGAAGTGAATCATAAGCATTTTGGGCGATGACAACCTGCGCCTCAGCCGCGCCTGTATTTGCGAGGCGGACTAAGACATCTCCCTCACTGACACTATCCCCTGCTTTGACCAAAACCTCTTCAACAATTCCGCGTGCTTGGAAAGTTAAGTTTGTTCCTTGTACAAGTTCAAGCCTACCTTCTGCAATCACTTCATTAGAAGAAATGACTTCTTCTACAGGTGTTGTGGTTTCAGCAGGTTGTGCACCACAAGCCATTAAGACTAATGATGTAAGTATAATAAACGAACTGATCTTCAAAATATTTTTTTTCATATTTATTCCTTTGTAATAATGGTGGTCGAGTAGCCGTGCACTTGCTCTTCACGGCGTATCGAGACCACATACTTTTATTTTTATAAACAATTTGTGGTCTCGATACGGCGGCGATGGTAGAGTAATCTCGCAGAGATGTATCGAGACCCGCCGCCTACTCGACCACCGTTTTCCTATTCATACGCCAACACTTCACGGATGGTTAATCTGGCGGCGTTACGGGCAGGTAACACCGAACCAAGTACAGACAATAAAATGATTAATCCAAGCCAGATGGCATAGCCGAGATATGTAAAGACTACTGTGATAGGTGATTCAAAAACTGTTACAGCGAGAATATATGAAAGCCCATAAGAGATTGGAATGGAAAAAATAATCGCCAACACAAATGAGAGCATTCCAATCACAAAACCTTCACCAATGACAGTTCGCATGATGGCGCGGTCATCGGCTCCGATGGCACGCATGATTCCAATTTCACGCGTCCGTTCTAAAACGTTCATACCCATTGTGCCAGTTAATCCCATAGCACCTACAACGGCTGTCAGAATTGCCATGATTAAGAGGAAAACTACAAGGATGTCAATGCTTTCGGTAACAGTATCAAGTGAGGACAAGCCTGATTCGGCTTCTCGAATTTTGAATCCGTTGGCACGGAAGAAATCATCTAATTGCGCTGCAACGACATCTTGAGAGGCTCTATCATGTTTATCTGTGACCACACGAAATGAAAATGAACGATTAGCGAGGTTGTTGGCTTGCGCCGCATATTCAAAGGGCGTGTAAGCCAAAATACCTTCACGCCCAACAAACTTGAAGATGCCAACCACTTCCCAAATTTCTTCACTGCCATTTATTTTTAAATTTAAAGTATCACCCACTTTTAAATTTGGAATGTAATTTACAACAGCTTCACTGATAACAAGTTTACGAACATCATCTGCACGCAACCACCGACCCGAAGCCAAAATTGGATTGACCAATTCAGTTTCAGCAGGTGGTGCAAGTAAATTGATATTCTCTGCTACGGTGCCATCAGGATATAACAATTCAGCCGCCATAAATTGCCAGCCTTCTACATGTTGTACACCATCTATTTGCATTGCATATTGTGTAATTTCACTAATGCGATAAGCCTCATCAAAATCTACTGTCACATCAGCACGGAAGTAACTACCAATATCATCTACATACGTATTCAAACTGACGCGCACATTGAACACTGCAATAAAAATTGCACCGCCCATGGTCAAGGTAAATAATGTTAAAAGTAAACGACTACGCCTGCGAAATGTATTTCTTAAAGAAATAATAAACGGGCGCGGCATTTGGATTCCCCGAGATGCCAAGATGCGGGTAAGCCGAACCAGTGCCCAGTCTAGCCAAGAGACGCGGGGTTCTCCTGCCGTTTGTGGCTTGCTTTCATCACCAGTCAAGTCATTACTCAACGCACGCAAGACAGTTATCTTTGAGCCATTTAATACTGGCGCAAGCCCAGCAATTAAAGGGACGAGAAGCCCAACTAAAATTTGAATCGTAAAAGCCATTGGCACAATGCGATAACCAAGCAAACCAAAGTTTAATTGGTCTGCCATAAACAAAGCCAATTGATATGCGCCCTGCCCACCTGTTGGAACTGCAATCAACAAAGCCAATACTGCAAAAGCAATTATTAGAGCCAAGTACATAATTAAGACTTGATTATTTCTGCCACCGATTAATTTGATAACCCCAATATGGCGATAATGTTGAGTTAACAAGGCACTTAACGTATTGGCGATTAATGAACTTGATAACAAAACAATTAAGATACCCAACGCCATCAAAATTCCAAGCACAGCGTTAATCACATCAGCCAATGGATGTTTATTGGTTTCAGAAAAACGGGTGCGAAAAACCGTAAGATTACTTTTTTCAAGTTTTGTTTTTAAGTCCGAACCAACATCGCGAATGTAATTGATATCGTTCTGGTCTCCAGTGACTGTTACAAAGGCACGATTAAATGTTTCAGGTTGACGCAACGTTTGCATTGTTTCCATCACTGTAAATGCAAACGGCGCGGCAAGAAAATCTCCCGCTCCTGTAGAAGCATCTTTTACAAAACCAACCACTTGCAAAGATTTTGTGGAACCATCGGGCAATTCAAAAACGAGATAGTCACCCTCTGAGATTTCAATATCTTCGAGGATATCTTCTTCTAATAAGATTTCATCTTCACCCGCTTCAAGCTGACCTGAAACTGGTACCAGCAAATTGACTTTGTTCTCTCTGAAACTTTCAAATGCCACGAGGTCAATCGAAATCCATTTTTCAGTCCCTTCCTTTTTCACACGGAAGTTAACCACACGCCGCACTTCAACTTCTTTCACACCATTTGCATTGCGAATAGATGACCAAATATTTTCGTCAAAATTTGACATACGAAGTTCAACATTGGCAGGGTTATTCGCCGCATACGAAATACCCATATCATTGGATATGATTTCATACGCGCCTGAAATTACACCGATAGAAAACACGCCCACTGCAATAGAAAATACAACTAACAAAGTACGAGCTTTGTTATCCCACAAATCGTGAAAAACTTTTCGCCAACGAGGTCGCATTACTTTAATAACTCACTTACTTCATTTGCTGAATATGGTTTAACACTTACATCTTTGACACCATCACGCAGATATTGCGTCACACGCTCAGGATTAATCGCAGAAGTTAAAACAACTGTCTTCGATAACACATCTGCTTTTGCAAGTGCAGATAAAACTTCTTTCAAAGAAACAGAAGCGATGTTTTCATCCACAAAAATAATATCGGCAGATGGAATCTTTTT
>DQGV01000247.1 GCA_003524705.1 Anaerolineae bacterium
TTTATTTTTTATTTTGCTTTTATTAACTTTGACTCTTTTGAATATGTTTTCTTCAAAAGAAGTTTCTGCAAAGCCTGCTGGCTATCCTATCACTACGCCTGCGCAAATGATTGAAGCAGTAAATAATTTGCGGGTTTCATATGGACTTGCGCCTTTAACAACACATCCCATTTTGATGCAATCGGCGCAATCTCAAGCCGATTATATGGCGGCGACAGGCAATGTGACTCATGCGCGTCCTGGTGGAATTACATACACACAGCAATTACTTTCATTAGGCTTTCCATTATCTGGTGATTTATCACTAGGTGGGTTTCGCGCCGAAAATATTTTATATAGCAATGGTTACTTAGAATGGAATGGTGTTCCACCTGGCTGGCAAGATGATGCTCACATGAACACTATGCTTTCACAGAATTTTACACATATTGGTGCAGGAATTTCGCAGTCAGGTGGTGCTTATTATTATGCAGTTGATACTGCCGCCTCCACATCAAATGGTCAAATGCAAAGCACCGCGCCACAGATTCTTGAAGGTGTATCTGGTACATCAGGTGAAGCGGCAGGGGTGAGTCAATACATGGTTCCGATTACATTGAACACTGCTGATGCAAATGGAAATGTATATCATCAAGTGCAATATGGTCAGACCTTGTGGAGCATTGCGATTGCGTATGGCACAACGATAAAAAATATTCAAGCCCTGAATAATTTAGGCGAAGATTTGACAATTTATCAGGGACAAAATTTGTTGGTGTTGCAAAATGTTCCTCCGCCACTTTCTACTGTTGCGCCTACTGTAACGATTCAATCTACAAATACTTCAATTGCTACAGCTACAAGTATTCCAACTTCTTTTTCGACTCAAATTGTCATTACACCAACACTTGAAAATTTAGATACTGATGTTTCTAACCCATCCAATTCACGCTTGTTGGTGATTCTATTAATCATTGCGGCATTTGTGGGGGCGGGAATGGCAGTATGGCTGATAAGAGACCCAAGTTCTTAATACCTCACTATATTTTTATTTTTCACCGAAACGGACAAACATCCTCTGGTTTATAGATTTTTGCTTGTGAGCCATGATAATAACTGCCCAATGGAATTAAAATTTCAGGATGTTCGACTGCATATTGAATCGCCACCGCACAACCATCATACATTTTTTTATTAATCTGATAAGCCTCTAAAAACGCAGTTGTCATTTCGATGTAAGGTTTGGCGTACATGTCATTTCCAAAAGTATCTAATAAAGTTTGATATGTTTTATTTGCTTCTGTTTCTTGATCTTGTACAAGTTGGAGCAGCATAATTCGATAATAGGCATAAGATGCAAGGCTAGGATATTCAGCTGGGTATAATGCAACAGCTGTAGGAGTAGGTTTTATATCTCCAAGTCCTGAGTACCAGTTCTCTTGAAGATTTATTCGTATCTCTTGAGAATAATCTTTCAAAGTGTTGTCAAAAATTGCATCTTGATATACTAACAAAGCCTTATCGAGTTCAGATTGATTTGTGAAACGGTCTCCATCTTGGATTGCCTGAAAGCGAAATTCAGGACTGTCAAACTCAGAAAACCCTGGAAAATAATATTGTCCATTCCATTGAAAATAGGTTCGCTTGTTTCTCCATGGTAGCCCATCTGGATAGGTTGTCCACAATGGAATCCCACTATCAACAATTAATTCTTTAATAGAGTCATTATTAATATCTTTATAATAGATATTACCTGTTGTTTCGATATCTATTTGTGCATATTCTAAGTAATTTGGATCATTAGGCGGGATGAGGTTTCTGAATTGAGTTGCTTCCCACTCATAGATTTGATACGAACGCGCTCCTTGTGACTGTGTTCCAATTAATATAGTTAATTCAGGAATGCCATTTTTGTTATTGTCTTCTGAGAACAAGATAGTAGGTGGTATTAAATTTCCATCAGGAGGGAGTTCAAATATTTTTTCATATTGTCCATCTTTACACGCAATAATAAAGAAAGATGTAAGTCCTATTGCCAATTCAGGCACACCATCTTTTGTGAGGTCTTCATAAAATCCGAATCGCCAATTATTTCTCAGGTGTTTCACTAACGGTTTTACACCGTACATATTTAAGAAATTTAGTATATTTTCTTCGGCATGTGCTCGATTTTCTGTGTCTATACCTATTATAAGATTTAGAAATTCAAAATCGTATTTCTCTGTAATCTTCTCCTCAAGACATTCCGCCTTCTCCGCAGGCGTAACCGTGACAATCGTCGAAACATCAAAAGTCGGTGTGAAAGTTGGAATAGTAGGTAATGGCGTAATGTTTGGAGTAGATGTAAAAGTGACGGTTGGTGAAATTGTAGGAGTTGGAGTTATTTCAAATTCAGTTTCCGCAGATGAGCAGGCTGAAAATATAAAAACTAAAATTAAGAAAACCAATACAAACTTTTTCATCTTCACCCACTTTCTACTTTTTACTCACTATCTTACTCATCGCATATTCTGCTAAAGCTGTAATCGTCAGGGATGGATTTACTCCAGGATTTGCAGGCATCACCGAACC
>DQGV01000070.1 GCA_003524705.1 Anaerolineae bacterium
TAAAATTAAAGCATGCCATGTACTATTCATATTACTAGATTATATGATAAGAATTTCTAAATGAGGTTTTATGTACGAAATCACATTGCTTTTACACAGTTACACCCGCTGGATTGTCTTAATCGTTTCACTTTATACATTGTTCATCGTCTGGCGTGGATTTATCCAAAAACGCGAATGGACGAAAACTGAAACAATTGCATCACGCTTATTTGTGTGGGTATTTACATTGCAATTTGTTTTAGGCGCAATATTATTTTTCATCCCTAGTGGACTTGCTCAAACCGCAATAGATATTATGAGTCAAGATTTTCCTTCTGCCATGAAAACGCGTGACATTCGCTTCTTCGGCATGGAGCATCCCTTACAAATGACGATTGCCATGGCAATCGTTCATATCGGCGCATCACGTGCTAGAAAAGTAACCCCATCATCAAAACAATTTCGCTGGGCAGTGATTTGTTTTACATTAGGTTTGTTGTTGATTCTTGTTGGCATCCCGTGGTGGCGACCATTGTTGAGATTATGAAAAAGTTATACCCAAATTCATGATTTCTGTTCTTTATCCATAAAACTAGATGTAATTACTGCAATGGCTCCTATAACGCTAAATGCATTTAGTACTAACAAAATTATTCCAAACCAAGTTGCATTTATATGCTGAAAAGGGAAAACCATATTTCTAAATTCTGTGCGGAAGACTTCCACTGTTTCACCAATGCGAAATTCAGGATAAGCACTGCGGGTGACTTTGTAAGAATTATCATCAATTGTGACCGTGTAATTTGAACCGTATTTTGACGTGGAAGAATTTGTTTCTGCCACTGTTCCTTGGAGTGGAATTGGGCTTGTTAGAAAACCTAAAGAAATAGATTTTATGGAGGGTGCAAAAAAGCCAATACCAATGACGGTTACCAGCCCAATGGCTACAACCCAGCGGGTGATTTCTTTTTGGATTTGTTTAAGAATCACAGCACTAAACAATGAAAAAAGCCACCACATTGCTAACAAGGGTAAGAGGTTTGCAAAAAGATAATCATAATATTGTGCAATACGAGGCGTTACTGACCATACAAAGAACATGGAGACTAACGTGATAGTAAGTGTGAGGAATGCAAATTGAGCGGCGGGTTTTGGTTTGATAGTTGCGCCTGTATAACTGCGATTCATAAAATCGGCTGGCAAATCTTCTGCAAGCGATGTTGTCAGCAAAACTGTAAATAATAAAAAGATGCTTGCTATGATGTTGGCGATAAAAGTATCAGACATTAGAATCTAAGATTTTTGTTCAAAACCTAACGCCGCATCCAACCCAACCGCCACGCCTTTAAGATTTTGCACATATCGAATCGCCACCAAAGCGCCATTCGCAAATGATTCATATGAAGTGCTTCGATGATTGATAGAAAAAGTCTCACCCAAATTGCTAAATGCAACTTCTTGATCTGATAACAAACCTTTCATTCGCAATGAGTGGACTCGAATCCCAGATGCCAAACCGCCTCGTGCCCCTTGGACAATTTCATTACTTTTGTCTTCAGTCTCTTTTCTAACTTTTCCCATCCTCATTGCAGTTGCCAAAGCCGTCCCTGACGGAGCATCTGGCTTTGTATTTTCGTGACGTTCAATAATTTCAGCGGACTCAAAATAAGCGGATGCAATTTCAGCAAAGCGCATCATCAATACAGCACCGATTGAAAAATTGGGGACAATCAAACAGCCTTTATCATTTTCTCCCCAAAAGGACTTAACTTCTTCAATTCGTTCTTTCGTAAACCCAGATGTTCCCACAACAACATGAACACCTTTATCATGCCACTGCTTTAGATTTTCCATCACCACGTTTGGATGTGTACATTCTACAATCACATCCGCATTGATATTTTTTATAGAATCTTGGACTATCACACCTTCAAGAACTTTTCCCACATGACTTGGAGAATATACTCCGCTTAATTGCATATCATCAGCATTTGAAATCGCTTTCGCAATCACACTGCCCAAGCGACCCATTCCACCTGAAACTGCTACGTTTGTCATTTGTTTTCTCCTGTTTAAGACATGACATGTCTTCTCGTAAGTTTTAGAAATACTATCATTCCACTCGTCGTTGCCTGAAAAAATGCAGAGACGATAATTGCAATATCTTGTTGTAGAAATGCATACGTTAACCAAATCACCCCTTCAATGGTTGAGATGAGCCACGTTCCCAACGATAAATCGGCTAGATTATTTTCTTTATATGCTAACCACAATTGAGGGACGTTCGAAATTAAAACGCTGATAGATAGAACCAAGCCCAATCCATTTTCACCAAAGATGACTCCAGCCAAAAGCAGAACTACAAACCAAATGGGAGTAACTTTTAATTCTTTGACATGACGACCAAAGCGCAATGCAAACAAAGTGATTAACGTAAAGATGAAACCTGTTAATCCGCTAGAAAGGCTAAAAAAGAATTGCTCGGTTAAAACTCCATAGATAACCCAACTGAAACTACAGATAGCACTTGTGGCGGCAGTATCTACAGAAACGCCAAAGGCTTCTTTGGCGCGGACTAATCTAACGAGTTGTGGCATGGCTCGAAACAATCCAAGTATTGTTCCGAATGTGCCGAGAATAGTAGTTATTTCCATTTTTTGTTTTCTTTTCGCATCGGATTAAAATCCTCGCTCAGTACATAGAAACCCCTTCGGGGCTTAAACACGAAGCGCTTCCACGAACTGAGGCAGAGGCTGCAAAGCGCTCCGCCGATTTAACTATTTTGCGGTGAATATATTCAGTGGGATATT
>DQGV01000149.1 GCA_003524705.1 Anaerolineae bacterium
CCCTACACCGACGCTCTTCCGATCTTCTTCCTGCAGGAGTTCTTGGAAAAAATACAGACCATAGACCTACTCCAAAAGAACTCGTTTCAGCTGAAATTTTAAATATTGTAGATCATCAATGGACAAGAACGGATGTATTGATGTTAATTGTTCCAGAAGAATCATTCAGTACATTTATCATGTGGAATACAGGTACAAAAGATATAGATTGTTGGTATATCAACCTACAAGAACCTATTCGACGCACCAAGATTGGCTTTGATACGACCGACAACATGTTAGATGTAGTCATCAGCTCAGATATGAGTGAATGGAATTGGAAAGATGAAGATGAATTTACAGAAGCTCAAAACGTAGGTTTTTATTCGCCTGAAAAAGCTCGTGAAATTTGGGATGCAGGTGAAAAAGCAGTCGAGTTAGTAACAAAAGAACGACGCGCATTATATGAACAATGGAGAAATTGGAGTCCAAACCCTAAATGGGAAATCCCAAAATTATCTCCATATTGGCAAGAAACCAAATTAGACTAAGAGATTAACATGCAACAAAAATACGAACCAGTAATCGGATTAGAAATTCACGGCGAACTGCTTACAAACTCTAAAATGTTTTGCAGTTGCTCAGCAGATTATGGCTCTGCGCCTGAACCGAATACATACATCTGCCCCACTTGCACAGGCTTACCGGGTGCTATGCCTGTTGTAAACAAGAAAGCAACCGAACTTGCGGCATTGGTTGGGCTGGCGTTAAATTGTTCCATCAACAAACACAACACTTTCGCAAGAAAAAATTATTATTATCCTGATCTTCCAAAAGGTTATCAAATTTCACAATACGAATTGCCAATTGCAGAAAAAGGTTGGATGGATGTCAATGCGGATGGTGAGAATCAACTCAAAGTAAGAGTGAGGCGGGTTCACATCGAAGAAGATACAGCGAAGTTAAGTCATGAAAAAAATTATGCACTCGTTGATTTCAATCGGGCAGGCGTTCCACTTTTGGAAATTGTCTCCGAGCCTGATATGCGAACTGTGGAAGCCGCGCTTGATTACGCCACAAAAGTTCGCGCCATTTTGCGTTATCTCGGCGTGAACTCTGGTGACATGGAAAAAGGTGTTTTGCGTTTTGAAGCCAATATTTCGGTGCGACCCGTTGGTAGTGATGAGTTGCGCACGCGCACTGAAATTAAAAATTTAAATAGTTTTCGCGCACTCACTCGCGCTTCACAATATGAAATTGAACGTCAGATAAAAATTTATGAAGAAGGTGGAAGTGTGGCGCAAGAAACTTTGGGCTGGGATGATGTTCGAGGTGTAACAACCAGCCAAAGGTCAAAAGAAGATGCGCATGATTATCGTTATTTCCCCGAGCCTGATTTGCCTCCGCTTCAATTAAGTGATGCATGGATTGATTCGATTCGAAATCAATTGCCTGAATTACCAGAAGCAAAAACTGCACGCTTCATTTCTGACTTCGACTTGAAACGCTCCGAAGCACAGTTTCTTACATCTGAAAAATCTTTGGCAGATTATTTTGAATCAGTTTTATCAAAGTCGAAGAGTCCTGCAAAAGCAGTGCACTCATGGATTGCTGGTGAGTTGATGCGTTATCTCAACGAATCAAATTTGAGCATTGATGATTTGACTCTATCGCCTGAATCATTTGCTAAGTTAATTGACATGACCTCAGAAAAAGTTATCAGCGGGAATTCTGCTAAAGTTGTCTTCAATGAAATGCTTAATACAGGAAGCGACCCTGAACAAATTGTCAAAGAGAAAAATCTTGCGCAAGTTTCAGATGAAGGTTTTATTCTTGAAACTGTTACAAAGATATTAAACGATAACCCCAAAGAAGTTGAATCTTATTTAGCTGGCAAAGATACTTTGCTGCAATGGTTCATGGGGCAAATCGCCCGCACCACCAAAGGCAAAGCTGACCCAAATGTAGCGAAAGAATTGTTATTGAAAGGTTTGGAAGAACGAAGGAAATAAAAGATTCTTTTATTTACGTTCCATTAAATAAAGAATTCGTTCAGAGCCTTCCACGCTTGCTTTATCGTGAATGATAAATTTTTCTTGAAAGCTAGCTTCAAAGCCTTCCACTGTGTATTGATCAAAGATATCTAAACGTGCTACAAGAAGTTGTTGCACTTGAGAATCGGATTTGGGGACAAATTCAATCACTAACCATTTGCCTAAATGATGAAATAAATCGGCGATTTGATTGAGGGGAACATTATTTGAAATCGCAAGATGATGAATGAGGGCAAGCGCAAAAACCATATCAGTTGGAGAACGATCAAGCAAAGAATCTCGCTCACGGATATTCCATCCGAGTGATGGACTCGGATTGGTCATATCTTGGATTAATGGCAGAATGTTTTCTTCTTTATTCAATTTGACTTGCCGATAATTTTTTTCCACAGCGGCGGGGTCAATATCAAATGAAATAGATGGAATGCCACGACTCGATGCAAGGCGGGTAAATAATCCGTTATTGGCTCCAATATCCCAAACTGATTTGGGATTAACACGGGTTAACCACTCGTCCACAATTTTTTTCTTTTTTTCAAAGGCTTCATCGGAATAGTTTGTAAAGGTGTAGTAGTCTGCCCAATTGGTGCCAGCAGGTTTCCACTCTAGAGAAAGAAGCGTTTTCTTCAAGTTTTCAATCAAGCCTATTAAAGCATTTTTGCTTACACGACCAAGTCTTTTTTCATTTGTTGGATTATCAATCTTTTTGCCTGCATATTGAGATTGTGCTTTGGCATGGAGATGGATGTGTGTGAGTAAACCAAAATTGAGATACGTGGAAAATGGTAAAAGCAGAGATGTGAAATCTAATGGGATGCCATCAATATGGATACGCAAGAGTTGAGACAATTGCACATCTACCTTTGCCATTAATGTTAATGGAGCCAGAAAGTGTTGACAAAATTGTTTATATGCAACCCACGGCTCACCTTCTTTATACTGTTCAAAAGAAAGTGTATCAATCAGAATCGGCTTGCCTTTATAAAATTGAATGTTATAGGCACTGGCATCTTTTAACGACATGTTATGTTTTAATGCACGCAATTGAATATCGAGCGTTGCTAAAGCCGCATCTTTCAATTGACTAAATGACCATTCATACGGATAAGATATAAAACCCAACATTTCAGGTTGTATGACTTTATATACGTTTGCTGAATCTTGTGCTGAAACATCCACTTCTTGATGCGGAATAAGCAAACCACGTTTTACTAAATTGTCATATAACCCAGAACTGATGAATAATTGATAATTATCAGCATAAACTTGATTGACTTGCCGATATAAAATATTATTTCTTTTAAATAAAAATCCGCTTGGGTCGCGGAAGGAGCCTTGAACTCGAACTTCGTTCACTTAGTTTCCTCATCGTTCTCGTTGTGTTCTTCGGTGTTATT
>DQGV01000161.1:0-214 GCA_003524705.1 Anaerolineae bacterium
GAACCTGATGCTTGGATTGAAGAATTTCAACCCTTCGACTTAGCTCAGGACAAGCCTTCAGACTTTCCAACTTTCAAACCTTCAACTCATAACATCCAACCGCCGAATACTATTATTGTATCTATTAAAGAAGATGAAGAAGTAATTTTGTCGCGCATGAAACCAAAATGCAGATATAACATCCGCTTAGCTGAAAAAAAAGGTGTGATTGTCC
>DQGV01000161.1:535-3108 GCA_003524705.1 Anaerolineae bacterium
TCAAATGATGTTAATCACAGGTGGAAGAGATAATTTTGGAGTGCATTCCAAAGAATATTATCAACGCGCCTATGATTTATTTCATCCAAAAGGAACTTGTGAATTATTGGTTGCAGAATTTGAAGGAAAACCTTTGGCATCCTTAATGGTCTTTGCAAATGGAAAACGAGCTTGGTATGTGTATGGTGCATCAAATAATGAAGAACGAAACCGAATGCCGACATATCTCTTACAATGGGAAGCGATTCGTTGGGCGAAGTCTAAAGGCTGTGAAGAGTATGATTTATGGGGTGTACCTGATGAAAATGAAGCAACACTTGAAGCAAATTTTGAATCTCGGCATGATGGTTTGTGGGGAGTCTATCGTTTCAAACGCGGATTTGGTGGTCAACTCAAACGCGCGGCACAGGCATTAGACAAAGTTTATAATCCGTTGTTGTATTGGATGTATTTGAAATTCATCGGGAATCGGGAATAGTGAATAGTAATAACTGGAACGAAATTATTTCAAAACTTCCTAATCCACATTTTTTGCAGACGTATGAATGGGGACAAGTCAAAGCGAAGTATGGTTGGGAGCCGATTTATTTAATTTGGACAGAAGATGGAAAGTGGAAAGTAGAAAGTGATGTGAATCTACTTTCTACTTTCCACTCACCAATCGTCGCCGCTTGTTTAGTTTTGAAGCGAACTATTTTACGAAATGCTTTCGCCGCGAGAGTATCTATTTTGTATTCGCCGAAGGGACCATTATTAGATTGGTCAAATGAATCTTTGCGAAATCGTGTCTTTGATGATTTACAAACTTTTGCGAAGAAACAAGGTGCTATCTTTTTGAAAATTGACCCTGATATCGTTTTGGGGCGTGGAGTCGATTTGAGTAACAGCAACCAAGTTATCCCGTCTGAAATGAAGCGCAGGGGATGGGTTGAGTCGCAGGAACAAATCCAATTTAAAAATACAGTCATCATTGATTTATCTGAATCAGAAGAAAACCTATTGGCACGCATGAAACAAAAGACGAGATATAACATCCGCTTGGCTGAGAAAAAAGGCGTTTCGATTCGTGAAGGTAAGTTAGATGATTTAGAAAATTTATATCGAATGTACGCGGAGACGTCGGTGCGCGATGGTTTTGTGATTCGGGATGAAAATTATTACATGACGGTTTGGAAAATGTTTCTGCAATCAGCGGTCAGCAATCAGCCGTTAGCGATTCCGTTGATTGCAGAAGTTGATAACGAACCTGTTGCGGCGATATTCTTATTTATGTTTGCAGGGCGGGCGTATTATGTGTATGGTATGTCTCGAAATGTGCATCGTGAAAAAATGCCGACATATTTATTGCAATGGGAAGCGATGAAAATTGCAAAATCAAAAGGATGTTTGATGTATGATTTATGGGGCGCGCCTGATGTGTTTGATGAAAGTGATTCGATGTGGGGCGTGTATCGCTTCAAGGAAGGTTTGGGTGGGGAAGTGATTCGCACATTGGGTGCTTATGATTTTGCACCGAATAAAATTTTGTATAAGTTATATGCAGATATTATGCCAAGAGTTTTAGATGTGATGCGTTCAAGAGGAAAAGAAAAAACGAAACAACAAATTGGTGGAGCTTGATAATGAAAAAAATTACACGTTTACATTTTGCACATCTCCCAACACCGATTGAAGAATTAGCAACTTTATCCGCTGTTTTGGGTGGATCACGTTTATTAATCAAACGTGATGACCAAACAGGACTGGCATTTGGTGGAAATAAAACGCGTAAATTGGAATTTTTGATTGCCGAGGCACAAGAGCAAGGTGCTGACACCTTAATTTCAGGCGGAGCGATTCAATCGAATCATTGCCGTCAAACTGCGGCGGCAGCGGCACGATATGGATTCAAATGCAAATTGGTTTTATCTGGCGAAAAACCAAATCAACTTTCAGCGAATATATTATTGGATAATTTATTTGGCGCGGAAGTGATTTATGTCGAAGACCGTGCTTTTCGTGACCAAACTTTACAAGAAGCATTTGATAAAACTAAAGCAGAAGGTGGAAAGCCTTATTTAGTTCCGTATGGCGGTTCGAGTCCAACGGGTGCTTTGGGATATGCCTTTGCAGTTGAAGAATTCATGAATCAAAATATTCTTGCCGATTGGATTGTTTTTGGTACATCATCTGGTGGCACACATGCGGGTTTGGTGTTAGGTCAAAGGTTATTTAATTTCAAAGGAAAAGTTTTAGGAATTAGTATTGATGAACCAGAAGAGCATTTAAAGAATCATGTTTCTCAATTAGCATCACAAGCCAGTGAAAAAGTTGGCGAGCAAATTAATTTCACAAAAGATGATGTGCTTGCGAATGAAAATTATTGCCAATCAGGTTATGGTGTGTTTGGAGATGGTGAACGCGAAGCGATTCATTTGTTTGCAAAACATGAAGGCTTATTACTTGACCCTGTTTACACAGGTCGTGCGGCGGCGGGAATGATTGATTTAATTCGCAATGGATTTTTCAAAAAAGAAGAAACGATTCTTTTTTGGCATACAGGTGGTCAGCCTGCTTTGTTTGCGGATAAATAT
>DQGV01000284.1 GCA_003524705.1 Anaerolineae bacterium
TTTTTAAATGAAATTCGCACAGGGGCAGATGTAATGAGTGTGCTTCGACGTAATCCATTACCCGATGGTGGATACTTAAATAAAGCGGCTTTGGTGGCGGCGTATAACGAAATGGTTTCATCAGGAACGATTGAAACCGATGTTGCTTTGCTTGAAAGAATCCGCATGAAGCCTATGCGCACCCTTTCTGGCGTGACGACTGTTACGGTTTTAACCAAACCATATCCATGCCCGGGCAAGTGTATCTTCTGCCCTACCGATGTAAGAATGCCGAAAAGTTATCTACCTGATGAACCCGGCGCGATGCGTGCGCTTGAACATCAGTTTGACCCGTACACACAAGTTGCATCTCGCATTCAAGCGTTAAAAAATTTAGGTCATCCCACTGACAAAATTGAGTTGTTAATTTTAGGTGGCACATGGTCTTCGTATCGCAGAGATTATCAGGAATGGTTTGTGAAGCGTTGCTTCGATGCCATGAATGAAATCAACGAAGAAAAATATAAAGAAGAACCAAAAGAAAAATCAAATAATCCTGACGTTGAACTTAAAAAAGCACAAGCGATTAATGAAACATCGAATCATCGCAATGTCGGTTTGGTAATTGAAACTCGACCTGATGAAATTAATCCCGATGAAATTAAGTGGCTACGTCACTTAGGTGTGACCAAAGTTCAACTCGGCGCACAAAGTTTTGATGATCACATTTTGGATATTAACAAACGTGGGCATGATGTTGAATCCACACGTCAGGCTGTTGCTTTGCTACGTGCGGCTAGCTTCAAAATCGTTTTGCATTGGATGCCGAATCTTTTAGGAGCTACGCCTCAATCGGACCGTGAAGATTTTGCTAAACTTTGGCATGATTTTTGTCCCGACGAAATTAAGATTTATCCAAATCAATTGCTTGCAAACGCTGAGTTATATGAATATTGGCAACGTGGTGAATTTCAGCCATATACAACCGAAGACCTTGTAGAATTACTCGTAAATATCAAACCGACGATTCCGCGTTATTGTCGAGTCAATCGCGTCATTCGTGATATTCCTGGCAACAATGTTGTTGAAGGAAACACACGCACGAGTTTACGCCAAGATGTGCAAGCAGAAATGAAAAAGCGTGGAACGAAATGTCAATGCATTCGTTGCCGTGAAGTGAAAGGCAAAACTGTTGAATTATCTTCTTTGACTTTACACGACCAAGTTTATTCAGCAGGACAAGCTGAAGAACATTTTATTTCTTTCGATACAAAAGAAGATGGGCTCGCAGGTTTTATTCGTTTATCTTTGCCAAGCAAAGAATCTCCTGAAATAGGTTTAGCAGATTTAAACAGCGCGGCATTGATTCGTGAAGTGCATGTGTATGGTCAATCGCTGGCTGTCGGTGCAGAAAAATCTGGTGCGGCACAACATGTTGGTTTGGGAACACGTTTATTGGAAGAAGCAGAAAAAATTGCCAAGCAAAATGGATTTGAAAAGATGGCGGTCATTTCCGCTGTTGGCACACGTGGATATTATATAGATAGAGGCTTTGAACGCGGGGAATATTATTTAGTAAAGAATATTTCTTAAATTGTTCAAGGTAGGAGAAAACAATGGAATACACCCGTTTAGGTTCAACAGGCATGAAAGTTTCTCGTATCTGTCTTGGTTGTATGGGATTCGGCGACGCGACTCGTTGGACTCACAAATGGGTACTCAACGAAGAAAACAGTCGTCCTGTTATTAAGAAAGCTCTTGAGTTAGGAATCAATTTTTTTGACACAGCCAATGTCTATTCCATTGGAGTCAGTGAAGAAATTTTAGGACGGGCATTAAAAGATTTTGCTAAACGCGATGAAGTTGTCATCGCTACAAAAGTATATGGCAAAATGTCTGACGCACCCAATGGCTCAGGTTTATCACGCAAAGCAATTATGAATGAGATTGATAACAGCCTAAAAAGACTTGAAACCGATTATGTAGATTTGTATCAAATTCATCGTTGGGATTATGAAACTCCGATTGAAGAAACAATGGAAGTATTGAACGATATAGTTCGTGCAGGCAAAGTGCGTTATATCGGTGCTTCTGCCATGTGGGCTTGGCAATTTCAAAAAGCATTGCATATTGCTGAAAAACATAACTGGACTCGTTTCATCTCCATGCAAAATCATTTGAATTTGATTTATCGAGAAGAAGAACGAGAAATGTTGCCACTTTGCCGTGACCAAAAAATTGGATTGATTCCATATAGCCCACTAGCTTCAGGTAGATTAACACGTGACTGGTCTTCTGAAGCTACGCTTCGTTCTGAAACTGACCAAATTCAAAAAAGCAAATATGATGCATCTGCTGAAATGGATAAACGAGTTATAGAACGAGTTGCAGAACTTGCGAAAAAACATAAAGCCTCACGTACACATATCGCCCTCGCTTGGTTATTGCAAAAAGAACCAGTTACTGCACCCATTGTTGGGGCAACAAAAATTTCACATTTAGAAGAAGCGATTGATGCTTTATCCATTAAGTTAACGCAAGAAGAAGTTATATATTTAGAAGAGCCGTATGTGCCACATCGCATCGTTGGGCATCAATAAATATTTAATTCCCAAGTTCTTTCAAGCGTTTCAATCGTTCAGGTTCGTTATCCACTAAAAAAACATCCTGAGATAATTCTTGATACGCTTTTGCAAAATAAGGTTTCGCCTCTTCGTTTCGATTTAGCAAAAGCAAACACTCGCCAATTTCTTCAAACACATAACCATCTGTCTCACCAACAGACTCAAACTCTTTCAACAATCCCATTTGTTTGGATAAAGATTCTTCAATTCGATTCATTGAACGCAGACAGCGTGCGACTGCCCAAGTTGCGATTCGCAATCTACTCGCATCATTCTTTGACACTTCGACACGGCTCAGTGCAAGCCTGCGAAATGCTTCTGCTTTTTCAAATATTTTCAACGCTGATTCATAATCGCCTGTATCGTGATATGACCAACCTGTATTGTTGTATAAAGAACCAAGCCAGTCGCGGGCTTTTTCATCAGGTGATGCTTCGGCATAAGCAATGGCTTGTAGATTTAAGTTAAGAGAATCAGCAGGGTCAGCGACGATGGCAAGCATGTGAATCGCATCCACTGCATAATTATCTTCTTTCAACTTTTTCGCCAATTCAAAGGCTTCTTCAAAAAACGGTTTGGCTTTGTCGGGATGTTTTGATGAATTAAAGACACGTCCACGTTCTAGCAGATAACGAACTTTAACTTTAGATTCTTCTTTTAATTCTTTTTCAACTTGATTCAAAGTTTCGTGGGCTTCATCAAATTTTCTTTGTAAGCCTTGTGTGCGAGCAATTTGAGTCAGCAATTCTAAATGAGCAGATTCAGTTTCAGGAATCTGCTTTAGAACTTCTCGAAATTTAATTTCAGTTTGTACGGGATTTGAATAATCCCACAACGAATCAAAATCAAGAGGGTTGGACTGCGACATTATCGCTCTCTTCTTTTGCTCTGTTTTCAATATTCATTACATCAGGGATAAAGAATCCAAGAATGCCCATAGCAATACATGAAAGACCAGCAATGATGAACCACGGTTGAATTCCGAAACTATCTGCAAATGGACCTGCCACAATCAATGCAATCGGTGAAACTAACATAGCCGCACTCATAATGAATG
>DQGV01000473.1:0-359 GCA_003524705.1 Anaerolineae bacterium
CAACACCTGAAGAAGTGAAACAAGCCGTAGAAGAGATGCGCCAGTCATTTCCTGTGTGGAGTGGAAAATCTGTAAAAGAACGATGCAAAATCCTTAAGAAGTTTCAAAATTTATTGATTGAAAAACGAGACGAAATTTCTACGATTGTTAGTCAGGATACAGGTAAGAACCGTCAGGATAGTTTAATCGAATTATTCGTTTCTGTTGATATGCTCGCTCAAAACAGAATGAACGCACCAAGATGGCTAAAGCCTGAACGGGTTTCCTCTGGGCTGTATCTTTTTAAGAAAGGTATTGTTGAGCATCGCCCGCATGGCGTGGTGGTGGTCATTTCGCCATGGAATTATCCTTTGTTAATT
>DQGV01000473.1:558-7138 GCA_003524705.1 Anaerolineae bacterium
AATTAACAAAGGATAATTCCATGGAATTATCCTTTGTTAATTTCACTAACGCCGATGTTTTCTGCATTGCTGGCAGGCAACACTGTGGTTTTGAAAACATCTGAAGTGACGCCTGCTGTCGGTGAATTAATTGAAAAATTATTCAAAAGCCTTCCTGAACTTGCACCGTTTGTCCGCGTGGTGCATGGAGATGGAAAAGTGGGAGCAGCATTGGTAAACAGTAAACCTGATTATATATTTGTGACAGGTTCTACCACCACTGGCAAAAAAATTATGCAAGCCGCGGCAGAGAATTTAATTCCAGTCACACTTGAGTTAGGTGGTAAAGACCCGGTCATTGTGCTTGAAGATGCAGATATTGAAGCTGCGGCACGTTGGGCAACTTGGGGCGCTCACTATAATGCAGGTCAAGCTTGTATGTCTGTAGAACGAGTGTATGTAGTTGAATCCAAGTATGATGAATTTGTGAATGCTGCAATTCAAAACACCAAAGAGATTCACACAGGTTTTACTTTAGATACGAATAGCCCATATTTTATGGGTCCAGTTACAGATCCGCGTCAAGTTCAAATTATTGATGACCATATAAAAGATGCCGTTGATAAAGGTGCGCGTGTACTTTGCGGCGGAAAAGAGGGTGGTGCTTTCTACAAACCAATGGTGATGGTAGATGTAAACCATTCCATGAAAGTCATGCGAGAAGAAACATTTGGTCCGATTATGCCGATTATGAAAGTGCGAGATGAAGAAGAAGCGATTCGCCTCGCTAATGACAGTACGCTTGGGCTTGGTGCTTCAGTATATGGCAAAGACTTAACCAGAGCGAAACGAGTTGCAGATAGAATTCAAGCCTCTTCTATAATTATCAACGACAGCATTGCTCAATTTGGGATTCCAATGTTACCGTTTGGCGGTGTTAAAGAATCTGGTATTGGAACCACGCATGGACGAGAAGGCATTTTAGAATTTACTCATCCTTATAGTTATGCCATTGGCGGGATTCCTCTTAAATGGGATGTTGCTACCATTGTGCGCAACCTCGGCAATTATGAATTAGGTGTTGCCATTATGGGTGTAGTATATGGAACAACCCTCAAACAAAAATGGGAAACGCTTTCACAATTTTTGCGAAAAGGAAAGAAAGAAACAACTTCTTCTAATATCAAGCCTGAGTCAGTGACGACAAAGTAATTAGTAATTAGAGACTAGAGATTGGAGACTGTAAATAATCTCCAATCTCTAGTCTCTTTTTTAACTTTGTGCAATCATCACATGTTTGGTGATTTGATAATCGCCAATGGCTTCGGCAGATAAGTCCTTGCCGAAACCTGATTGTTTGAAACCACCATGTGGTGTTTCAGATGTTAAAGGCAAATGGTCATTCACCCACACGGTACCAAATTCCAACTCAGAAGAGAGGCGCATGGCACGTCCAATGTCGCGGGTAAAGATGGAAGCCGCAAGTCCGTACAACACATCATTGCCTTTGCTCAACGCATCGGCTTCATCAGAAAATTCTTGCACGGTAATCACAGGTCCGAAAACTTCTTGTTGCACAATTTCAGAATCTTGTTGCACGTTGGTAATCACAGTCGGCTCGAAATAATAACCTTTATCAAAACCTTTGGGTGTGCCACCGCCTGTTAAGATTTTTGCACCAGATGCTTTGGCACGCTCAACAAAACCAGCCACACGTTCTTTTTGAATGCCTGAAATCAATGGTCCCATTTGGACTCCATCTTCAAACGGCAACCCCACTTTGACATTTTTCACCGCTTCGACAACCGCTTCTTGCATGACCTTCAACTTGCTTTTTTCAACATACAAACGAGTTGCCGCCGTACAGTCTTGACCTGTATTGAGTGTCGCTGCCATTGATGCTTTCGCCGCGACAAGTTCTGGGTCTGAATCATCAAAGACAATGAATGGTGCTTTACCACCGAGTTCAAGATGCACACGCTTCAATGTATCTGCGGCGGTCTTCATAATTTTCTTGCCCGTTCCAGTAGAACCTGTGAGGCTAACCATGCGAACATCAGGATGTTCAACAATGGCTTGACCTGTATCATTTCCGCCAGTGACGATGTTGACAACGCCATCAGGAATGCCTGCTTCTTTAATGAAGTCAGCAAGCATAAGAGTAGTGAGAGGCGTACCGGGAGCAGGTTTCAATACAATCGTACAACCTGCCGCAAGTGCAGGACCAATCTTCCAAGCCGCCATCATAAATGGATAATTCCATGGTGCCACTTGACCGACAACGCCTACCGGTTCACGGCGATACATAGATGTATAGCCCGGCATAAATTCGCCTGCATGTGAACCATGTGTATCGCGTGCAGCACTTGCAAAGAAGCGTAAGTTATCTACTGCAAATGGAATATCACCGCCGAGGCTGACGAATGCATAAGGCTTGCCTGTATTTTCTGATTCAAGTTTTGCAATCGCTTCACTGTTTGCTTCAATCACATCTGCAAGTTTCCAAATCAACTTGGATCGTTCACCCGGAGATTTCTTTGACCAACGTCCATCATAAAAAGCGGTCTTTGCGGCTTGCACAGCACGGTCTACATCTTCACGGCTGGCATCTACAACTTCTGCAATTTTCTTTCCAGTAGCAGGGTCTTCAATTGCCATCATCTTGCCACCCTTTGAGTCTTGCCACTTGCCATCAATCCAAAGTTTATGTTCCATGTTTTCTCCTCTTTAGTTTCTCACCCTAAGCGAAAGCGAAGGGTCTCTGAGATTATCGTAGAGATTCTTCGCTTCGCTCAGAATGACATGTTAATTACGAACTCGTTCTAATTGCAACCAATTGAATATTGGTCATATCTTCCATTGCAAATTTAACACCTTCGCGACCCAAACCGCTCTGGCGATTTCCACCATAAGGCATGTGGTCAACGCGGAAGGCAGGGGTTTCATTAATCATCACGCCACCGAAGTTTAATTTCTTAATGGCTCTGAGTGCGCGGTCTATGTCTTTTGTGAAAACGCCCACTTGTAAACCAAATTTTGAATCGTTTGCCTGACGCAATGATTCTTCAAAGTCATCTGATTGAATGACAGATGCGACTGGAGCAAATGTCTCTTCCGCAATGACTTTCATATCTGAGGATGTGTTCGTTAAGATGGTTGGATAATAAACTGCACCTTCGCGTTTTGCGCCTGTGAGCACTTTCGCGCCTCCACCTTGCGCCTCATTGACCCACGTTTCAATACGATCTACTTCTTTGACATCAATCATCGGTCCGACATCTACTCGTTCATCAAGTGGGTCACCCACCACCATTGCTTCTGTGGCTTTGATAAATTTTTCAGAGAATGGCTCATAGACTTTCTTTTCACTATAAATGCGTTGTACCGAAATACAAACTTGACCTGAATTATAGAAAGCACCAACTGCACAGCGTTTTGCTACCAAATCCAAATCTGCATCAGGAGCAACAATGACAGGCGATGTATTGCCTAATTCCAATGTAACTTTCTTAATACCAGCCACAGATAAAATATGTCTGCCAACATCTGGTGAACCTGTAAATGTGATTTTATCTACGCGTTCATCTGTGATGAGCCATTCGCCAACTGTGCCACCACCACCGACAACAAGATTCAATGCACCCGCAGGTAAACCAGCTTCTTGTAATATCTGACATAACTTGACAGCCGCCAACGGAGTTGTACTAGCAGGTTTTAATACCAAAGTATTTCCCGCCGCAATGGCGGGAGCAACTTTATGTGCAACCAAATTCAACGGGAAATTAAATGGACTAATTGCGGCAATCACACCTACTGGACGGCGAGTCCAAAAGCCGAAAAAGCCTTCACCCGCAGGTGCCGCATCTAATGGAATGGTTTCACCATGTAAACGTTTGGCTTCTTCTGCCGCAAATGTAAATGTACTGACGGCACGTTCTGCTTCGGCGCGTGCAAACTTTAATGCCTTACCTGCTTCTGCGGCAATAGTCTTTGCCATGTCTTCTACATTGTCACGAAGTAGATAAGCGGCGCGTAACAAAATATCGGCACGCTTGTATGCAGGCATCTCTGCCATAATTTCTCTGGCTCGTTGAGCGGCATCAATGGCTTTGTTCAAATCTTCTTTTGTGGCGGTATTGACCACACCGACTGTTTGACCACTGTATTTATTTTTCACTTCGAGCGGCGTACCACTCCCGCCCCATTGACCATCTATTAGTAATTTGTATTCCATTTAATTCTCCAATAATATCCGTTGGTCGAGTAGGCGGTGTTCGCCCGCCATATCGAGACCAACAAGTTTTCAAAAGTACTTTTGTTACTAAAATTATTTTGTTTAACTGGTGGTTTCGATACGCCGCAAGAACAAGAGCGCGTCTACTCAACCACCGTGTTGCTTATTAACTCTGTGCAATCATCACGTGTTTGGTGATTTGATAATCACCAACAGCCTCGGCGGATAAATCTTTACCAAAACCAGATTGCTTGAAGCCACCATGCGGGGTTTCGGATGTGATTGGCAAATGGTCATTGACCCAGACTGTGCCAAATTCCAATTGACTGGTGAGGCGCATAGCACGACCGACATCTTTTGTAAACACAGACGCGGCTAAGCCATACAAAACATCATTGCCTAAGTGTAAGGCTTGGTCTTCATTATCAAATTCTTGGACTGTGATGACTGGACCAAATACTTCTTGTTGCACAATTTCCCAATCTTGTTCTACATTTGTAATTACTGTCGGTGCATAGAAATAACCTTTATCCAAATCTTTAGGCACACCACCACCTGTTAAAATTTTTGCACCTTGTGACTTGGCTCTATCTACAAATGCTGAAACACGTTCACGTTGAATGCCTGAAATCAATGGACCCATCACCACATCATCATCAAATGGCGAACCGACTTTGACATTCTTCATTGCTTCAACAACTGCTTCACGCATATCTTTGGCGCGACCTTTTTCTACATAGATACGCGTCGCGGCGGTGCAATCCTGACCTGTGTTAGCTGTTGCCGCAAAAGATGCTTTCGCCGCGACAAGTTCAGGGTCTGAATCATCAAACACAATGAATGGTGCTTTGCCACCTAATTCCAAGTGAACGCGCTTCAATGTATCCGCGGCAGTCTTCATTACTTTTTTGCCAGTACCCGATGAACCCGTGACGCAAATCATGCGCACATCCGCATGTTCTGCAATGGCTTGACCAGTATCATTTCCGCCAGAAAGTATATTCACCACACCGTCGGGGATGCCTGCGGCTTGGGTCAACTCCGCAAGCATAAGCGTAGTGAGAGGCGTGCCGGGCGCAGGCTTAAGCACAATGGTGCAACCAGCCGCAAGTGCAGGTCCAATCTTCCAGCCTGCCATGTTCAAGGGATAATTCCACGGTGTGATTTGACCAATCACGCCGACAGGTTCGCGCCGATACATGGAGGTATAGCCCGGCATAAATTCGCCCGCGTGCGAGCCATGTGTATCACGCGCGGCGGTGGCGAAAAATCTTAAGTTATCAACTGTAAAGGGGACGTCACTGGCAAGGCTCAAAAATTTATAGGGCTTGCCTGTGTTTTCACTTTCAACGCGTGCAAATTCTTCGGATTTTTCTTCAAGCAATTCTGCTAATTTCCAAATCGCTTTGGAGCGCTCGCCCGGTGATTTGCGACTCCAACGTCCATCATAAAATGCTTTCTTTGCGGCTTGCACAGCCTTATCTACATCTTCGCGCGTGGCTTCTTGTACTTCGGCGATTTTTTCGCCTGTGGCTGGGTTTTCGATTTGCATCATTTTGCCACTTGAACTATCCACCCATTTGCCGTCTATCCAAAGTTTGTATTGCATTGTGACTCTCCTGTGTTGGTCTAATTAGTCTTATTGGTCTTACAAGTCTAAGAGGTCTAACAAGTCTTACAGGTCTGAAAGTCTAGCAAGTCTAAAAGGTCTTAGAAGTCTGGAAGGTCTTTTTGGTGCAATTTTATTTAATTATACAGTCGGCATGTGGAAGTGGCAAATTGAGTTTTCCGAAAGGGCAAGAGCAGTTGACAGTTATCAGTTGTCAGTAAGCAGTAAGCAGTTGTCAGTAAGCAGTAAGCAGTTGTCAGTTATCAGATGTTCGGTCTATGTCTTTGAAGTAATCAGAGACGGCGAGATCGAAGGGACGTTTGCCTTGTTTTTTGGCTAGCTTTTCATATACAGCACGGACTTGTGAATTACTCATAGCAGTGCGGGCATAAGCGACTGCTTCTTTGAAGCGTTGACGATGTGCTTTTTGAGCTTTACTCCATTTAACATTGGACATATCCGCCAGTTTGATGAGGGTTGGCTTGCCTGTTGGGGAGCGGCGAAAGACCATATCCCCTAGTTTGCCGTGAATGCTCTTGATGACTGGATTAAGGACAACTTTTGCCATAATTTGGCTTTCTTTTCATTCGACACAGGTCAGTGTAGGTTCGCGCATCCTGTACTCATCCTGTACTGGTTCTGTAGTATACCATTGGTCTGGGTGGTCGGAATGGTCGAATAGGTCTGAGTGGTCTAAATAGTCTTAGAGGTCGGAATGGTCGAATAGGTCTGAGTGGTCTAAATAGTCTTAGAAGTCG
>DQGV01000473.1:7492-11363 GCA_003524705.1 Anaerolineae bacterium
GTCGGAATGGTCGAACAGGTCTGAGTGGTCTGAGTAGTCAAACAGGTCTAAGTGGACAGTGAACAATAGAGAATGGAGGAAGGCAGTTATAATTAGGAAAAATACAAAGTGTTATTAAATGATAGGGACAATTCATGCCGACTAACCTCAAAGAACTTGAAAATCGTTTATGGAGTGCCGCTGACCAATTACGGGCGAACTCACATTTAAAATCATCAGAATATTCCACACCTGTTTTAGGTTTGTTATTTTTACGTTTTGCGGATGTGAAATTTTCACAAGCCGATGAAACCTTGAAAAAGAAAAAGACCAGCGGAAGACGCGGATTAACCAAAGCGGATTATCAAGCCTTAAGTGTTTTGTATTTACCTGAAACCGCTCGTTGGGATTATTTATTGAATTTGCCCGCCAAAGAAAATATTGGCAAAGCGATTAACGATGCCATGAAAGATATTGAAAGTGAGAATGAAGATTTAAAAGGGGTATTACCTAAAAACTATACGGCTTTTGATAAACCGTTATTGATTGAGTTGTTGAAAAGTTTTAACAACATCCCCATGGATATTGAAGGCGATGCCTTTGGGAAAATTTACGAGTATTTTTTAGGTGAGTTTGCCAAAAGTGAAGGGCAAAAAGGCGGCGAATTTTTTACCCCGACTGCGATTGTAAAATTAATTGTTGAAATTATTCAACCGTTTGAAGGGAAAATTTATGACCCTGCCTGTGGCTCAGGCGGAATGTTTGTTCAAAGTGCAGATTTCGTTTCCCGTCACAAAGGAGGCGCGTTAAGTATTTATGGTCAAGAACGGGTGGAAGAAACAGTCAAATTATGTAAAATGAATCTGGCAGTGCATGGGCTGAGTGGAGACATCAAACAAAGCAATTCATATTACAGTGACCCGTTTGAAGCGGTGGGGAATTTCAATTATGTGATGGCGAACCCGCCTTTCAATGTGGATGGAATCAATAAAGATGATTTGAAACATCGCACGGATCGTTTTCCGTATGGGATGCCGAAAAACGATAACGGAAATTATGTTTGGATTCAATTGTTCTTGAGTTCGCTCGCCTCAAACGGACGGGCAGGCTTTGTGATGGCAAATTCAGCATCGGATGCGCGTCAATCGGAGTTGGAGATTCGCAAGCAGATGATTCAAGCAGGCGTAGTAGATGTGATGGTGGCAGTGGGTTCAAACATGTTTTATACCGTGACCTTGCCATGTACCTTATGGTTTTTAGATAAAGGGAAGAGCGACCTCACCCCTAGCCCCTCTACCCTTGCGGGCACACGTCCTAAAAAAGGAGAGGGGAACAAAAGCCCCCTTCCCTTTAGGGAAGGGCGGGGGGTTAGGTCCAAAGACACAATTTTATTTATTGATGCTCGCAACATTTATACCCAAATTGACCGTGCACATCGTGAATGGACTGAAAACCAAATTGGTTTGTTGGCTACGATTGCGCGTTTATATCGTGGTGATGATTTGAACGGTTACAAATTTGATGAAACTGAATTTTCGCAATTAAGTGAATCACAAATTACTACTTTGAAATCAGCTATTAAAAATCGTGAATATGCAGATATTGCAGGTTTATGCAAAGTGGCTACGATTGCAGAAGTAGAAACACAAGGCTGGAGCCTGAACCCTGGCCGTTATGTAGGTGTGACCGAGAAAAATGATGATGGTTTAGATTTTTCAAAACAACTTAGCGAATTAAACGAGGAGCTCAAAGAACTAAACGCTGAAACACATAAATTAGAAGCTATGATTGCAGAAAACATTAAAAAAATAATTGAGTCGCTCGGCTTAGAAATGGTCGCTGAAAAAGAAATTCATGCAAAAAATTTAGATTCAGATGATGTCACTCTCGTTGAAGGCGTTGTTATGCCAAACTCAATTATGGTTGGCAACACTGCTCGCACACTGAATTTACGCGGCAGTTATGGCGTGAATCTGTTAGCCATTTCGCGTCAGGGAAAATTATTGCGAACCAGTTTAGATAAAATCCGCTTTCAAAATGGCGATGTTCTACTTTTACAAAGTCATATTGAAACATTGAAAGAAGTTGTGGAAAGGCTTGGATGTCTGCCACTTGCTCAAAGAGACATTCGCATCGGTCAAACACGGGGACAGTTGTTTGCTGGACTTGGAATTTTTATTTGTGCTTTGGCATTTTCGGCGCTCGGAATGATTCCAGTTCAAATTGCATTTACGATCGCCGTGTTGCTCATGCTAATTACAAGGCTTGTCAGCCTAAAAGAAGCCTATGAAAGTGTAGATTGGCCCATTATTATTTTGCTTGGCGCAATGATTCCTCTCGGCGCCGCATTAGAATCCACTGGTGGAGCAGAATTAATTGCAAATAGCATCTTACAAATTTCCAGCCAGTTTCCACCTGTGTTTGCATTGACTGTTTTATTACTAGCATCCATGTTACTGACAGGATTAGTAAACAATGCCGCCGCAGTTGTCTTAATGGCTCCAATTGCCATCAAAATTGCACACGGCATGAGTGCTTCTATTGACCCTTTCCTCATGGCAATTACGATTGGTGCCTCTTGTGATTTTCTAACCCCGATTGGGCATCAATCCAATACACTTGTGATGGGACCAGGTGGATATAAATTCAGCGACTATTGGCGTATGGGATTGGGATTAGAAATTATTGTATTTGCTGTGTCTATTCCATTGTTATTAATTTTCTGGCCCCTCTAGTTTTAATAGGGGTATATTGTGTCCACTTCATCTGAGTTTTAGACAGTGTTTGAAAGGCTTAAATCTATTATTAAAGCTTGTACAAACCTTAACTCAAGAAATTGGTGGGATAATATCCCTAAGTATAAAAGGCGAGATTACCTCACCCTTTATACTTAATCTGCATCTGGAGTAAAAATTTCTTCAATTTTCTTCCCAAATAAATTTGCGATTTGAAATGCCAATGGCAGACTTGGATCATATTTACCTGTTTCAATAGCGTTGATGGTTTGGCGTGAGACATTTAGTTTCTCTGCCAAATCTGCCTGTGACCAATCTTTCTCAGCTCGTAATATTTTTAGGCTATTTTTCATTGGTATTTCTTCCAAAAATAGCCAAGACTGATTCCCCAGAGCATAAACATAATCGGAAGAATCCAAATGCTTGGAAAAGGCGGAAAACCAACATTCTCTAGAAAGCCGTAACTGAAGGTGATCAATCCTGTAGTGATTGCTGAAAAGGTAACAGCTTGTAATTGAATTCTTTGTTGCAATTCGTCACTTTCACGTAAAGCTCGTAGAATGGCAACCACTACAAAGATGGTTGGTACAACGGGAATTAATGTGATGACGATTTGAGCAAATTTTGGAAACTCAAAATTGTTTAATATCGTTGTGCTTACTATCACGGCAACAACATATGTTCCCATTGCAATGCCAAACTCTTTGAAATATCGTTTCATCACTTCATTTTGATTCATTATTGTATTCCTCAGAGTCGCTTTCTTTATCTTTTTGATTGAACGCAGGCGAGCCAAAAGTAAGTCCTAATACTGCACCGATTACCATGCCAATAAACAGGTTATCTAGTGCTATGCCAATTGCAATCCCAATGGCTAGCCCAACTGTAAAACGTGCTCCAGAGTTTTCTTTTTTCATTGTGCTTCTCCTGTGTAAAGTTTACTTGACTTTTGTATTGTAAAGCAGGCTTTACATTAAGTCAAGGGTGATTTACTTTATACTTGACTGATTTTCTTGATTTGTAAACTCATTACGTGATCTGTAAAAAATTCAAAATAAATGTAGTTAAATAAAAAAGGCGGGTTATAAACCCGCCATGCGAGCATGAGCTTAATTATTCAACGCGCCTTGATTAATCCAATCAATGATGAGTTGTAA
>DQGV01000279.1 GCA_003524705.1 Anaerolineae bacterium
GGTTTGCATGTTGATTACTTGCAATTTGGTTGGATAGGCGTGCAGTTATTCTTTGTACTATCGGGTTTCTTGATAACAGATATTCTCTTGAGAATGAAAGAAAACCTATCTTTCAAGCAATATCTAGTTAAATTTTATATTCGTCGTTTTTTAAGAATTTTTCCTTTATATTATTTTTTCCTACTTGCTATGCTAGGAATTTCTGTGTATTTTATTTCCATTGGCTACAAAACAAATATCATGCAGGTTTTTATAGACCAAGCGGGTTATGCCTTTTTTTATCTTTATAACTTCCTTTCGGCTTATATGGAATTTCAACCCTCACGCCTGATGGACCATTTATGGTCACTTTCTGTAGAAGAACAATTTTATATCTTCTGGCCCCTTTTAGTATTTTTGACTCCTACGAAATTTATAAAAAATTTATTTCTCGCAGGTATTATCTTAGGACCTTTATTCCGAATTTCATTCTTTCTCGTCTATGAATTAGCAGACATCCGCTTTTTGCTAGAACCTGTCTCGTTAGCACTCTATCCATTACCTTTTACACATATAGATGCATTTGCCTTTGGTGCATTTATTTCACGCTTTACAATTCCTAACCCTAAAAAACAATTAGCGTATCTAGGTATCCTTTTGCCATTGCTTGGTTTTGGTACGCAATACATTGCTACTGGAAATATAGGTGTCCTATCCTCATTAGGATATCCTGTCACTTTACCAAACGCCTATCAATTCTTGTGGGCATACACATTAATAAATTATTGGTTTGCTCTTTTAATTTATTGTGTTGTTAAAGAAAAATTATTTATTACCTTCCTAGAGTTGCCACCATTAAGATATTTAGGGAAAATTTCCTACGGTTTATACATCTATCATTTTCCAATCATATGGTTTTCAACCCGCATCCGAGATATCCCATCTTTTGTAAATGCATCTTTTGAAAGTATTGTGTTAATTTCCTTTGTTGCAACAATATTTATTGCTTCTTTAAGCTACTATCTATTAGAACAACCTTTTATAAAGATGAAAGACCGCTTCGCTTCTTACGCCCGGGCTTGATTCTCTTACCCTAGCAATGCCTCTAACGTGTGATTATTTTCTGCCAGCCTCACAGACAGCACCCGCCCGATCCACTGATGTAATTTGAAAGATAAATCTGGGTCGTCTTTCATCATGCGTTCGTAGTTTTGATGCGAAAGCCAATAGACTATGCTTGCTTGTTTTGCAACGACAGTAGCGGTACGAGATTGCTTGAGGAATAAGCCAATTTCTCCAATCATCGTTCCGCCGCTTTGATTTTTTAAGCGGATGTTTTTTCCAGTGGAAGTTTCAAGGATAGTGTCTACTTCTCCTGAATCAATAAAGTACATGCCATTGGGTGGGTCATTCCGGCGGATAAGCACTGCGCCTGCTTCAATTTCTTGTTTTTCCAAATATTTCATAAACTGTGAGACAGATTCATCAGAGCCAAATATCTTTTTCAGTTGTTTTGATAATGAACTTGCTTGAATGATGGTAGAACCAATATCATCCATTAACAATTGGGTTTCGCTCCAATCCATGGCGAAGTCTAGATTCTCTGTGTAATGGATGACTGAGGATTCTTGTGTAAGCCCAGCTCGAAAGAGTTTGTTTTTTGTATCTGCATTTACATCTGCCAAAATTAAGTTGAAGTTATCGGCTTCGGCTAGTTGTTTGAGGCGCACAAAACTAAATACAGCCGATGAATCTACATTGGTGATGTAGTGAAAATCTAAAATCAAATAGCGTAAAGGCTCTTTTTCTTTCTCCTTGATACGGTTTTGCACTTTTTGCAATAATGCTTGCGCTGTGCCGAAGAACACAAACCCTTGTAAACGCAGAATGAGGATTCGGTCTCCGAACAGACGAATCAATTGACGATGGTCGTATGGGCGTTCGGCTTTGCTTTGATACACTTTTCCTGTTAATGTGTCTTTGACGATATCAATGCGGCTGTAATTAATCACAAATAAAACAATCGCAATGGCAATGCCCGCGCCAACACCTTGTAAAAATCCGAAGCCAGCCACGACGGCTAAAATGACAACGACAAGTATGTAATCAATTCTTGGCAATTGAAACCAAGCATCATATAACCAATCTACAAGAAAGCCGATGCCGAGGAAAAAGAGAATGCCGCCCGAAATCAAGATTGGGATTAAGGATAATGCTCCCGCACCAAAGAGCAGGACGAACAGCGTAACGGAAGCGGAGATGATTGCAATCCAGCGGCTATGAATATTCATACGCATTGGGATGGCGGTGTATCCCAAATAATGATATCCAGTGGAAGTGCCTAAAAAACCTCCAGCAATATTTGCGATTCCTGTTGCCACCAATTCACGGCTGAGGTCTACATCTTTTTTTGCAATCAACTCAATGGCATTTGAATTTAATAACATCGCCACCATGCTGATAAGCACGATTGCGGCAATGTTGCTAGATTGTTCTGCCAGAAACGCCCAATTGACTTGTGAAAATAAGTTTAGGTCAATTGGTTTTAACAAACTGCCTTCAGGGAACGGACCTAACAACCAATGATCTGCACGTAAACTTTCGATGGTTTGCCCATTGAAAAAAGCGACACCATAAAATACAGCAATGGCTGTGATTAATAAAATTGGAAGCGTTAAGAAATGTGGATAAAACCTTGCACCTAAAACCAAAATAAAACCGAAGAGAAAACTTGGTAACCAACGCAACAAGCCCTGCGCTGAAAAAAATAAATTGAAATTATCAAGTGACGGACTCACGCCCATCATGACGCTAAAGCCACCTTGTATCAATAAAAATCCAGTGCCTGCAATGAAGCCACCCACTACGGGGTAGGGGATGAAGCGCACCAGTCTGCCGAGTTTGAAAATTCCCATCGTCAAGAAAAATCCGCCAGAGATGATTGTGGTTAACATCATTCCCGCAAGTATCGTTATAAACTTTGCCTCAACAGTTGAGTCTGCCATTTGTGCCAGCAGAGTAACCGTCACCAAACCCATAATGGCAATCGGGCTATCTTGTGGTCCGCCTACCACGCCAGAAATTGAACTAAGTAATGCCAATAAAATTTGCGTAATCATGCCGCCGAACAATAAAATACCAATCCCTGTGCCAGCCAATGCGCCGAGTTCATTTGTTGAATACACCAAAATTGCAAACGAAAGAACCGTTGTCAAACCCATTGCCCCCATCACCACACCCAAACTTACGATTGGCAAAAATTTTTTGATGTCAAATTTCATCTTCTGCTCCGCAAGCGATTTAATTCTTAGATGTTAACCCCAAACCTTTGAGTTGGTGCTGAATTTCTACACGCCTCTTTCTTGATTTTTGCTTGATTGCCGGGTCTCAACATTTAATTTGTTGTATAATTTTTTTAACTT
>DQGV01000334.1 GCA_003524705.1 Anaerolineae bacterium
GCTTGCCATAATTTTGGATACATACTAATTGAAGTAAAACCTGGCAATGTATTTAATTCGTTTATATAAATTTTGCCTGTGCCAACTTCAACAAAAAAATCTGCGCGTGCCATGCCTGCACAATCAATAGCTTTATAAGCGCGAATAGCAAACTCACGAATTTTTTCTGTGATTTCATTCGACAATTGCGAAGGGATGATTAAACCTGATGTGCCATCTACATATTTTGATTCATACGAATAAAATTCACGGCTAGGTAACACTTCACCACATACAGAAGCAATTGGTTCTTCATTGCCTAACACACTCACTTCTACTTCACGCACATTGCCAACACCTTTTTCAATCAACACACGGCGGTCATAGCGTGCGGCATCCATCAAACCTTCTGCCAAATCAGAGCGTGAATTGCATTTACTAATTCCAACCGATGAACCAAGATTGGCTGGTTTGGTAAAAAATGGATACTCACCCATCACTTCTACTTTTGCAATCACGTCATTCATATTGTTTTCAATTTCGTTTCGTGACACCAAAATCGAATCAACAATCGGAATATTATTAGCACGCATCACATCTTTGAAAATGGCTTTGTCCATACCAACGGATGAACCAACCACTCCTGCACCAACATAAGCAACATCGGCTAATTCCAATAATCCTTGAATCGTACCGTCTTCGCCGAATGGTCCATGTAAAACGGGGAAGAAGACATCAATCGCAGATAATGTTTCCAATTTTTCGCCTGATTTGGTTTCGCGTGTGACAAATAATGATTGTCTTGATGCAGGTTCTGTTGGCGGAATCACACGCCTCAAATCTTGTGTTTTACCTGCTTCAAACGCGGAGAGTGCATCTTCGCCTGTCAGCCAGTTACCATCTAAGGTAATGCCAACTTGATAAACTTCATATCTATTTACATCTAAAACAGAAATCACAGAACGCGCAGACATGAGTGAAACATCATGTTCACCTGAACGTCCGCCAAAGAGCACGGCAACGCGGAGTTTCTTGGAAGTGGTTGAAGTAGTTGAAATCATTTCGTAATTCGCAATGCGTAATTCGTAAAAAACGAATTATGACATTGGTACCTTCATTAATAAGTCTTCAAGTAAGTTTTCGGTATTTACTTTATATTCAGCAGATTCTTCTTTTATGGTTTTACCTCTCTGTTGAGGAATCATTGTTAAAAGAAGTTTAATGACATGTGTTAACAAAGTAAACCGATGGTCAAATACATTTTCTCCTAATATATGTCTGCTTTTGTAATACCAATCTCTACTTTCTCTTGCAGAACCAAGTGCATATTCATAAAAACGAGCATGTTCTTTATTACTACCACGAGAATAACCTTCCGAAATATTTGCACTGATCGAGCCTAATGCACCGTACAATTGATTCGAAACTTTATATAAACGACTATCACCTTGTATCTTTGTCACATCATACCAACCAAGTTCACCAAGAAATAAAGCATATTTATATACAGACATTTTCCATAATGCGTCATTCTTAATTGATTCTGGAACTGTAGTTTGCCATTCATCAAAATTCATGTCATTGCCTTTTACGCATTACGAATTGCGCATCACGCACTTTCACCAACTAATTCAACTTCTAATTCCAAATCAACATTAAACTTTTCTTTTACAGTTTTTTGAGCCAACTGAATCAAAGCGAGAACGTCACTTGCTTTCGTCTCACCGTGATTGACAAAAAAATTTCCATGTACCGTGCTGATTTCAGCATTGCCGATGCGCGTGCCTTTTAAACCTGCGGCTTCGATTAATCGTCCAGCATAATCACCTTGCGGGTTCTTGAACATGGAACCCATACTCGCACCCGGCGGCTGTGTGGACTTTCGGCGTTCACTGAATTCATTAATTTTAACAGACACTTCTTCTTTCGTTGAATTTTTTAATCCCAACAAAGCTGAAAGGACGACCATTTTAATTTCATTGCGTTTCATCACACTGCTACGATAGTTATATTTCATTTGGTGGACAGAATATTTTTCAATTCCATTTTCAGTTAATACTTCTGCCCAAATTAAATTATGTGAAATATCACCATCATACGCACCAGCATTTCCATACACCGCCCCACCGACTGTGCCAGGGACAGTACATGCCCATTCCAAACCAGATAAGGCTTTATCAATGCATCGCCTTGATAAATTGCTGATGACCACACCCGCTTCACACCACACTTGGGGCTGGTCGCCCAATTCAAATTTCACTTCCTTGGCACGATTCAAAACAACCACGCCGCGGAAACCAGCATCACTAACTAAGACATTCGAACCGCCACCGAGAATCGTGTAGGGAATGTTGTTATCCCAAATTAATCGAATTGCGCTTGCAAGTTCATCTTTTGATTTGACCGTAACCAAAACATCCGCAGGTCCGCCAATGCGTGCGGATGTATACGGTGCAAGTGATACATTTTCTTGCACAGCATTCCCAAATGTTGGGGATAATATTTCAAAAGCAGAAATGGTTTTCGTCATAAACATAATTTCATTTTGTAGGGACACAGCGAAACGGTTTATAGTCAAAATCCTAAAATGACTCGCTGTGTCCCTACGCTCTCTACATTTCCTTCAACAACTCTCCACTCAACTTATCCGCATCACCAGCGGATAAAACTAAGACCACATCATTTGAACGTACATGTTTCAACAAATATTCTTTTGTTTTACTTAATGAACCTGTGTAACGCGCCGAAGCATGTGGCATGATGGAAACTACTTCTGCAGATGAAAAATCCTGCGTCCCTTCGCGTGAGGCGTAGATTTCTGTCACCAACACTTCATCCGCATC
>DQGV01000352.1 GCA_003524705.1 Anaerolineae bacterium
TGTGCTCTTCCGATCTTACAGTATTTGGCACATTCTAATTGTACTCGTTTCATGCACTTGATAACGACAATAAATGCTATTCATCTCATATGTTTTTCTGCTCAGCCACTTTTGGCATTTATTCCCTTTAGAAAAATTCACTACATACCTTGCGAGCAGATTAATCGAGTGGCGTAAGTGATAGATGAAGGGTAAAATTATTTGGGATGAAAACTCAAAATCAAATTACGGTCACACAAATAGAGACGATTGAGCAATTTGAAAGTTTGCGGGAGGAGTGGAATGCACTCCTCTTTCAATGTGTAGAAAAAGATGTTTTCCTCACATGGGAATGGCAATTTGCATGGTGGAAAAATATCGGTCAATGGGAATATCAATTATGGATATTGTTGTTTCATGAAGACGAGCAATTAATTGGAATTGCTCCGTTGATGATGAGTCAGAAACGAAAATTCAGATTTCATTTTCGCTGGCTTGAAAACATTGGCAACCCCGAATGTGATGTAAGTACCATAATTTCAATTGAACCACAAAAAACCATATCGGCTTTGTTAAGATATTTGCAAGAAAAAAGGCAAGAATGGGATGGTCTTGAATTAATGGAAGTTAATGCAACGACTACTGGGAATCAAGAAATTCTTAAAACACTAGAGGATTCTCATTACGGGTTTTGGCGAACCAAAGAAGAACATTTTTATATTCCACTAATGGGCAATACATGGGAGGAATATTACAACCAGCTTTCGAAAAATATGAAACACAATTTGAAGCGACGCATGAAACGCATTGCAGAAATGGGCACAGTTTCATTTAAGAAGTATTCAGGCAACTCTTTAACTTGGCAAGATTTTCAAACGATGTGCAAGGTGAGTGAAAAAAGTAATTTCCCAGATTTATATAAATCTGACAATCTATTATCTTTTCATAAAGACCTTTTGGAATTTATGAGGGAATTAGGATGGGTGCAAATTGAAATGCTGTTTATTGACGAACGTCCGATAGCATTTCAATATGGATTTTTATTTGATAATAAATATGAAGATTGGCGTGGCGGAATAGATAAAGAATTTGAAACTCTAGCCCCTGGCAAATTATTGATGGTGTTTTCACTAGAGGAGCGTTTTAAACTTGGGCTCCGTGAAAGTGATTTTTTGCGTGGTGTCTATTCTTATAAAACAGATTGGAATCCATTAAGCAGAGAATTTACGAATATACAAGTTTATAACACCAGCAATATAAAATCTAAGTTGGCATATTGGTGGGTAAAACACCTAAAACCAATTGTAGAATCTTTGTTGAGTAAGGAAAAGCAAAAAGAACAACAAAATGATTCCTCTTAACACAAAAATCAGCATAGATATCAAGGAGCATTTATGCCTCACACTTCATTTGTCACCACCACACGCGGATTGAATCGTGAACTTTCGCCGATGCGTTTGTTTGAAAAAGCAAAAAAGCTTGGGGTTTGGAATCCATCCGATATTGATTTTGCAAAAGATAAAAATGATTGGGCTGGCTTTACTGATAATGAAAAAGATTTAATTTTGCATTTGCTTTCATTGTTTGTAGCGGGCGAAGAAGCCGTCACGTTGGATTTGCTTCCGCTAATGCAAGCCATCGCGCAAGAAGGACGCATCGAAGAAGAAATGTTTCTCACCACTTTTCTTTTTGAAGAAGCCAAACATGTTGATTTTTTCAGAAGATTTATGGATGAAGTTGCACAAGCAGATATGGATTTATCAAGATTTCATGGCGACAATTATCGTCACATTTTTTATGAGGCATTACCAAGTGCACTCAACGCGCTTCGCACTGACCCTTCACCTGCTTCTCAAATTCAGGCATCTGTTACCTACAACATGGTTGTGGAAGGTGTGCTGGCTGAGACTGGTTATCATGCCTTCTTTACCATGTTAGAACGCAATGATTTGTTGCCCGGCTTACGCAAAGGGATTTCACTGCTCAAACAAGATGAGTCAAGGCATATTGCGTATGGTGTGTATTTGCTATCTCGTTTAATTGCCGAACATCCGCAAGAATGGGATAACTTGCAAATGCAAATGAATACGCTTTTACCTTCTGCTATCGGTGTGATTGGTGATGCATTTGCAAGTTATGAAGTTGTGCCTTTTGGCTTGGTTGAAGATGATTTTGTGAATTATGCCATGAGTCAATTTAGCAAACGCTTTGAGAGATTAGAAAAAGCGAAAGGCGCAAGTTTGGATGAAGTCAATCGCGTGGCGCGGGAAATTGATGAAAGTTAAAACAAAGTCATAAGAGCAGAATCAAATATCCCCGAAGAAAGAAGCGGGTTTTCATCAAAATTGCCGTTGTGGAATTTCATCATCAGGCGTACAATGGAAAAATAAATATCATGGACGATAGTAGTTTAAGATTCTTAAATTAATACTCATCACGTTGCACCTCACTGCGCGTGATGTAAATTCACGCTAGGAGGTTGCTCATGTTGTGTGTTTATAAAACAACAGAGAACGGTCTTGAGACAATTGAGACCATGGCAAATGGTGCATGGGTACATGCAATTGACCCTACCCATGACGAAATAGAAAAATTAGTAAATTGGGGAATGGAACTTGATTACATCAATTATTCATTAGATATTGATGAAATGCCACGTATGGAGCGTGATGAAGATTTCACGTTTATTTTATTGCGTATTCCTATTCATCAACCTGAGAGTGATATTCCATACAATACTGTACCACTTGGGATTATGATTTTGGGCAATAAAATTATTACTTTTTGTAAATATGAAAGTGATATTTTTAAACCGTTGACCAATGGCAAACATCGTTTTTTGAAAACAGGCAAACGCTATCGCCTCACCCTTTATATTTTCCTTGAAACCGCCGTACGATATTTACATTTATTGCGTGAGATTAATCGTGCCACCGAATTGGTAGAAGACCGTTTACAGCGCTCTACACAAAACCGTGAATTGCTTGAATTGTTGAAATATCAAAAAAGTTTAACTTATTTTGCTACGGCACTTCGCTCTAACGAAGTGATGATGGAACGCGTACAACGCACTCAACTATTTAATTATTATGAAGAAGACCAAGATTTGCTAGAAGATGTGTTAACTGAAAATCAACAAGCCATTCAAATGACCAGTATCAATGCAGAAATTTTATCAAGCATGATGGATGCATTCGCTTCTATCATTTCAAATAACCTTAATGTGGTCTTGAAAGCATTGGCGGCATTAACCATTCTTTTGAATGTGCCAACCATTGTTGCATCTTTTTATGGAATGAATGTGAATTTACCCGGCGAAGGTAACCCACTGGCTTTTCTTGCGGTTATCGGAATTTCATTAACTCTAACTGCCATTGCAACATATATCTTTTACAAACGGGATTGGTTCTAATGAATGCTGAATTAATTTTTGATGCCCGCGCTACATTGGGTGAAGGCACTACATGGGATGCCAAAACGCAAACTTTATTTTGGGTAGATATCCTTGAAAAGAAAATCTATGCCGATACTGAATTGTTTATTGAATTAGATGAATGGATTGGATGTGTAGCACCATGTAAAAACGGACATTTGATTCTAGGCAAACGCGCCTCATTCGTTGACCTTGAACTTGCTACACGAGCGCAGACAGTTCTCTACACCCTAACAGAATCTGATACCAACCGCATGAACGATGGCAAATGTGACCCAGCAGGTCGTTTCCTTGCTGGCACAATGTCTATGCAGGAAAAAGAATCAGCAGGGAATTTTTACTCTTTCAATGGAAAAGACGCGAAAGTTTTAATTCCAAATGTTACCATTTCTAACGGCATGGCATGGAGCCCAAACCATAGAACTTTTTATTACATTGATACACCCACGCGCCAAGTGCAAGCCTTTGATTATGATTTGAAAACAGGTGAGATTGCGAATCCTAGAATTGCAATACATATTCCTGAATCATTTGGCTGGCCAGATGGCATGACCTCTGACACACAAGGTAATTTGTGGATTGCGATGTGGGGTGGCGCGCAAATCACAAAATGGAATCCAAATACTGGCGCATTGTTAGAAAAAATATCAGTGCCTGCTTTGAATACTTCATGTTGTGTGTTCGGCGGAAAAAATATGAATGAATTGTTTATCACATCGGCACGGCATGGCATGAGTGATGAAGATATAAAAAAATACCCGCTCTCTGGCGGGTTATTTAAGGTGATTACGAATATAGAGGGAATGCCGACGTTTGAGTTTAATAATTCTTAGGGGCGGCTTCAATTTACTTTAATTGAAGTATTATGAACAAGAAGATTGTTTTTTTGATATCAAGCCTTATTTTGGTTTCAGCATGCTGCCTTTTCAACCTTAACCTAAGGAGATTTCTTCTTGGTTGCTATTGGCAGGAATGCGCTCCCCAAAGAAATTTCCATGTACGTGACTGGAAGATCCCTGTTAACTTCTTCCCAGAAGAAGTTAAAGTTACTGAGATGATGATACCATCCGAAGGTTCAGGAGAAATTGAACGTGGAAGTCAGAATGCTTTTTGGGATAATGGAAATGGCGCTTCGCTGTATAGTATTGACAGATACGCAACAATAAAAAGAGCTTCTGAAAAATATGAAAACAGACTGGATGATATGGTAGACGATGTAACAAATAAAGTTTGGGTCACTCCAAGCGAGATTACATTTTCAAGTTTGACAGCCGATGAGGCTTTTATAGCTTGTGGGACTTGGATAAAATATGGGTGCGGCATGTTGGCACGTTACCAAGAATATGTAATTTTCTTCAACACAATTATTGATGAAGAGATGACATACTCAGATTTTGAGAAAATAGCAATTTACCTTGATGAACAAATAACAAGCCGTCTTTATCCATGAAAGGAAAGCCAAACAGGAAAAAAAATAATGTTTTGTAGAGGCGGCCCTTGTGGTCACCTATTTACTCTTTCATCATCTTATTAAACGCCTCAACCACTTTCGGGTCAAAATGTTTGCCC
>DQGV01000096.1 GCA_003524705.1 Anaerolineae bacterium
AGGTGTTTATCATCTCGACACAATGAATGTGGATCCGATTCCACTTTCGCCCGGTGAAAAAATGCGTTTACGAATTCATCGTGGACGAAATGTCGAAGTGTTTGATTATCCTGCCATTCAACAACGCATGTTAAATCTTTCGATAAGAAGATTTGGTTCACTTGAAACGATGAGTCGTCGCTTAAATTATCAAGATGAAAATCAAAACCGCTTCATCCTTGACCTGAAACCTGCTTCTCCAAACCTCGACAATCGTTTATCCGCTTTCGGCTGGGGACGTGAAGACCGTGAATGGGTGAGTGAACTTGCCAAAAATGGAATTGACCCCATCAGTTCACTCGGCTTTGATGGTCCACTTGCACCATTATCATCAGAACGCCAAAACATTGCTGATTATTTCAAAGAAGCTGTTGCAGTCGTGACAAATCCCGCCATTGACCGCGAACGTGAAGTGGAACATTTTTCTACACAGATAGTTTTAGGTTCACGTCCGCCACTCATGCCAAACGAACTTGGAAATGACATTACCTTTACTTTAGATGCTCCGCTTTTGTTAGAGCATTCTAGTGATGCTATAGAAAAAATTGCAACTGATTCAGGTTGCGGAACATTGAATCAATTGTTTGCAAAATTTTCACAGTCACAAATTGCTCAAATACAAACTGTCACACAACCCAATGAAAATACAGAACAAGCCTTAGAGAGAATTGCTCAAGAATCTATTGAATCAGTCAAACAAGGTGCAAGAATCGTTTTACTTGATGATTCATCTGCCTTTCAAAATGAAAATGGTTGGCTAGACCCAATGCTTGTATTAAGTGTAGTTGACCTTGCTTTACGGCGCACATTTATTGAAGTTAATACTTCTGAATCCCCAACACCGCTTTCATTAAACATAGATGGCAAAATTGATTTAGGTTTAATGGCTTCGCATCACTCAATCAACTTACGCAGACAGGCTTCGATTGTCTTACGCAGTGGAGCCATTCGCAATTTGCATGATTTGATCATGTCTATCGGCATGGGAGCAGATGCAGTTTCACCTTATTTGATTTTCGAATCTGCTACAAAAGATAAAGTTGAATTGACAAATGAAGAAATTAATCAGCGTTTGAAGCATGTTTTGAAAGCCTTACGTTCTGGTATTGAAAAATGTACCAGCACGATGGGCATTCATGAATCTCGCGGCTATGGACGTTTATTTGCCAGCATTGGTTTAAGTTCACAAGTCGCATCTGCATTGGGTACAGTCAATTATGGTGGTTCAACACAAGGTGGTTTGCAATGGCAAGATATTGATGCAGATGTTGAAGCGCGTGCTAAGTCTTATCACAGTGTGGGGCGTGGTGAGCTTTCGCGTGTGAATCATTTTTATCCGAAAATTTGGAAGGTGGCTGGCAAGTTGGGGAAAGCAGAATCAGGTTGGCGCGAGTATGAAGCGCATACGCAATCTACTGCGAAATCAAATCCAGTGACGATACGTCACATTCTCGATTTTCGTTATCAAAATGAATCAAATATTGATTCGCAAAAAGTGGATACAAGTATTACATCACATCAATTGCCATTTTTGATTGCATCCATGTCATTTGGTTCACAAGGTGAAGTAGCTTATCGTGCTTATGCAGAAGCGGCGTTTCGTTTGAATATGCTTTCAGTGAATGGTGAAGGTGGTGAGATACCTGATTTGCTTGGAAGGTATCCGTTCAATCGTGGGATTCAAATTGCATCGGGTCGTTTTGGAATTACTGCTGAAACAATTAATGCAACCAATCTCATTGAAATTAAAGTGGGTCAAGGTGCAAAGCCCGGTGAAGGTGGACATTTACCTGCACGTAAAGTGACTCAAAAAGTTGCCGATGCACGTCATGCACAAAAAGGTGTTGATTTAATTTCGCCATCGAATAATCATGATATTTATTCAATTGAAGATTTGGCGCAATTTATTGAAGAATTAAAAACAATAAATCCCAAAGCGCGTGTGGCGGTAAAAGTTCCAGTTGTGCCGGGCATTGGCATCATTGCGGTTGGTATTGCAAAAGCCGAAGCCGATATTATTTACTTAACAGGCTTTGATGGTGGAACCGGTGCTGCGCGTTCACATTCGTTAAGATACGTTGGCTTGCCTGCTGAAATTGGAATTGTAGAAGCGCATCGTGCTTTAAGTGAAGCTGGTCTGCGCGCGAAAGTTGAGATTTGGGCTGATGGTGGAGTCCGCTCCGCGCAAGACACAGTTAAGTTAATGTGCTTGGGTGCAAATCGAATTGGTTTTGCTACATTACCAATGGTCGCCATTGGTTGTACGATTTGTAGAGATTGTCAGAGTGGGGCATGTCATGTAGGAATCACAACCCAACTTGAAACAAAAGATGAAGCGACTCATTTAGGAATCAAACATTTTGTTCCGCGAGATTTTGAAAGTGCCACACAGTCATTGGTTAATGTCTTTACAGGTTTAGGTGAAGGCGTAAAAGAAATTGTCGCCAAACTTGGTTTTGATAATGTGCAAGATATTGTCGGGCGCTCTGATTTGCTTGTGCAAACAGCTCATTGCGAAAAAATTGATTTGAATGAAATGCTCATCCCAGCCGATGAATATTTATTGGCAAAACAACCAGTAAAAATTTCTGTACCTGTAAATGAAACCGTTAGTATTGACCGTGGTCCATTGCATCGCCCACGTAACCATCTCACGACTGTAATTTCAAACCTTGTGATGGAAAGTTTTACAACCTATCAACAAGATGTGGTTTTATTTGAAGATGATAAGGTGACACCGGTTGACCGGGCTTTGGGTACACATCTTACTGGTGCATTGACTCGCTTCAAGAAGAATTGGGATTGGTCGCCGGGGCATGGTGGCATGGGTGGTGAGCGCGAAACATGGCGTTTGCCAATTAATAAGAAAGAAGAAATGGATACAGATTCTGTTCCACATACCCGTTTGCACTTCACAAGTAGTTCGGTGCCGGGCAATGGATTGGGTGCCTATAATACTGACCCTGTGCATATTCTTGTAGAAGGTGGCGCACAAGATGGTGTTGCCAAAGGAATCTCCGGTGGGCGTGTGGTGATTATGAAAGGTTATAACCATGATGGCAAGTTGATTGATGGTTCAGTCGGCAAGAGCCTTGCTTATGGTGGCATTGGCGGAACTGTGATTGTGCAAGGCAATGCAGACTCACGCGCTTGCATTCGTTTATCTGGCGCGGATGTGATTATCGGTGGTGAAATCACCAAGCCATTAAATGATAGTCTTGGTTTTATTGGTGCGCGTGCAAATATCAAAGGCTTTTTGTGTGAATATATGACGTCTGGTCGTGTATTGGTGCTCGGTGACCCCGGTCCATGGATGTGTGCGGGTATGACGGGCGGTGTTTTATATTTACGTTTACAACCACATTTGAATTTTGACCAATCAGCGATTCAACGTCGTTTGGCGAAAGGTGCAAAAGTTTCTGTGCAAGAAGTGAATGAAAATGATTTGAAAAATTTGAAGGATTTACTCACTGTCTACGCCGAAGAACTCAAGCATAACCATCAGAATGAAGAGGCGCATAAAGTCAATAATCTATTAGTAGATTGGAAAAATACTTTCGTAAAGGTGATTCCATTAGGTCAACAAGAAGACCAAAGATTCTCAACAGAATAATCCATTTGGGGAATGGCTAATCATTGTTTTGTTGAATAGAATTCAGGAATGGTTGGCTTACGTTTCTAGCCT
>DQGV01000110.1 GCA_003524705.1 Anaerolineae bacterium
AGGGGCGAACGGCCGTTCGCCCCTACTATCAGGTAAATTTTTTACAATACACTACCTCTCGTCTCCAGTACGATATGTTCAAATCTATCTCACAGGAGACATAAATCATGGAAAACTTAAATATTAATCACCTCGCTGTTTTTGTTTGTGCCATTCTCAACTTAGCATTGGGAGCATTATGGTATTCGCCCATTTTGTTTTATAAAGGTTGGCTTGCTGAAACAAAATTAACCGAAGAACAACTCGCCAAACAAAACCCTGCCAAAACGTATGGACTTGCTTTCCTCTTTTCACTCATCATTTCATACAATCTTGCCTTCTTTCTCGGTGACTCTGCCACAGATGCAGTTTGGGGAGCCACAGGAGGTTTTTTGGCTGGTTTCGGTTGGTCAACTTTAATTTTTGCTATCATTGCCTTGTTTGAGCAAAGATCATGGAAATATATTTTAATCAACGGCGGATTCATCACAGTTTATTTCACGTTGATTGGTTTTATACTTGGAATTTGGAGATAGATAAATGTAAGGACACAGCGAGTCGTTTTATGATTTTGGTAATAAATCATTTCGCTGTGTCTCTACCTAGTAATAGGAGATAAAAAATGGATTCTTTAGATAAAGCTATACAAACCCAAATTGATAACATCCAAAAGAAAACAGGCATGTCACTTGCTCAATTATCTGCGTTTGTAAAGAAAAGTGGATTAAGCAAACATGGTGAAATCCGCTCGATGTTGATGGAAAAACTTGGCTTGGGTCATGGAGATGCGAATACACTGACGCATGTCGTTCTCAAATCGGATGGAGCAAGTGCGGCAAAAGGAAAATCAGAAGATGCAGTTCTGGATGAAATTTATTCAGGTGCAAAAGCGGGTTTTCGTCCGATTCACGAAAAGTTGATGAAAGAAATTAACAAGTTTGGTGAGTTTGAAATCGCACCGAAAAAAGGCTATGTCAGTTTAAGAAGAAAAAAACAATTCGCAATGATTGGACCCAAAACGAATACACGCTTTGAAGTTGGCATCAACATCAAAGGTTTAAAGAAAAATGCTCGGCTGAATGAACAACCGTCAGGTAGCATGTGCAACTATACGGTCAATTTAACTGAAGCGAAAGAAGTAGATGCAGAATTAATCTCATGGATAAAATCTGCTTATGAAGGCGCAGGTTAATTATAGGTAATTTAAAAAAATTACAGGCTGGGTATATACCCAGCCTGTTCGTTTATAATCTCATCGTCAGAATTTGATGGAGGCATACGATGATAGATTTCAATTCAAAACTTGGGCGCAAAGCCAAAAAGCATCTCAAACAAGAATATTTTATTTGGCTTACCACAGTCGACTCAAAAAATACGCCACAGCCTCGTCCTGTTTGGTTTATTTTTGAAAAAGATTCAATTCTTATTTTCAGTCAGCCGCAAGCCTTCAAGTTAAAACATATTGCTCGTAATAATAAAATTTCTTTGCATTTCAACACACTTGATAAAAAAGGTGAAGAAGATGTAATTATTTTTCATGGCGAAGCAAAAGTTGTATCAGATGTACCACCCGCACATAAAGTCCCCGCTTATATTCGCAAATATCGTGCAGGCATAAAATCATTAGGTGCAACGCCCGAACAATTTGCACAAGAATATTCAATCGCAGTTCGCATCTCACTCGATTCTTTGCGCGGCTTTTAAGATGACACCCGAGCAAATCATTCAAAAAACTGCTGAATACATTAAACAAGAATTTTCAAACGATTCGTCTGGGCACGATTGGTGGCACATTTATCGCGTTTGGAAAAACGCTATTGCCATTAATGAAATTGAAAAAGCCGATTCATTTATCGTTCAACTCGCCGCTTTATTGCACGATTTAGATGACTGGAAATTTAACGAATCAGAAGATGACGCTCCGCTTCGTGCTAAGGCTTGGCTTGATTCTTGCTCCGTAGACATTTCCATTCGGGACAAAGTGTGTGAAATCATCAAGCACATTTCCTACAAAGGCGCGAATGTAGAAAATAAAATGAACTCGCTCGAAGGCTTTATCGTCCAAGATGCTGATAGATTAGATGCAATCGGTGCCATCGGCATCGCTCGTGCTTTCGCTTACGGTGGTTATAAAAACAGAATGATGTACGACCCTGAATCAAAACCTGAAATGCACAAAAGTTTTGAAGAATATAAAAATAGTCAAAGCGATACGATTAATCACTTCTACGAAAAATTACTTTTACTGAAAGATATGATGAACACCCAAACAGCAAAACAAATTGCAGAACAAAGACATGAAGTTATGGTCAAGTTTTTAGATGATTTTATGAAAGAGTGGGAAGGGAATTAAATTTCCGTCAGCCAATCTCAAAACTATACCTTGACACGATTTCAATTCCGCAGATAATTACGGCAACTAAACAAAAGGCTGTGACAGAGGAAAGTAAACTGGCGGAAGCCGCCAGAGATGTGCAAAGAATTGGTGAAATTGCACTCGATCGAAATCAGTTGAAGTTCCCTCTTGAGCCGTTCAGGTGAATGATTTTCTAGTAGTCTGAACCGTTATCTCAACGTTATACGAGAGGCTGATGTTTGTCAGCACAGAGTGAATCACAATGTGATTAACTTGGGTGGTACCGCGAGAAATTTTTCTCGTCCCAATATTGGGACGAGATTTTTTGTTAATTTGTAAGAAATGGAGAGAAAGATGTTAGATAAATTAAATGAAATCGAAAAATCAGCTTTGGAATCTTTGCAAGCGATTACAGATTCAAGTGCACTTGAGTCGTGGCGCGTTGCAAATTTAGGTCGCAGTTCACCATTGATGATGGTCTTTGCTGAATTTGGGAAACTGTCAAAGGAAGAGCGACCAGTTGTAGGTCAAGCCGCGAACCGTGTAAAAGTGGCGTTGGAGTCTGCGTTTGAGAGTCAATCTCAAGCTGTGAAAAATGCCGCATTGGCAAAATCTTTAGAAGAAGAAAAATTAGATGTGACATTGCCTGGGCGAACGAAATTTATCGGGCGATTGCATCCATCTACTCAACAATTGCGCCGCGTGCTGGACATTTTGGCTGAGATGGGTTTTCAAGTGTATACATCGCGTGAAGTGGAGACGGATGAATATAACTTTCAGTTATTAAATTTTCCGCCAGACCATCCTGCGCGTGATATGCAAGATACATTTTTTATTCAAGCAGATGGGCGTGCAGAGAATCCAATTTTGATGCGTACTCATACGTCACCTGGGCAGATTCATGCGATGCGTCAATTTGCAAAAACGAATCCACAAGACCCACCTCCGATTCGTATTGCTTTGCCTGGCATGTGTTTTCGTTATGAACAAATTACGGCGCGTTCAGAAGTGCAATTCAATCAAGTGGAAGGGCTTGCAGTTGGAAAAAATATCACTTTCGCAGATTTGAAAGGCACGATTGCAGATTTTGTGCGTCGTATGTTTGGTGAAGGTGCTCGTTTACGTTTTCGCGCTTCGTACTTCCCATTTACAGAACCATCTGCTGAAGTTGATGTGGAATGTTTTGTTTGTGGCGGCAAGGGATGCCAGGTTTGCAAAAATTCTGGCTGGCTTGAAATCTTAGGCTGTGGCATGGTACATCCTGTTGTTCTGCAAAACGGTGGTTATGACCCAAAGATTTATTCTGGCTTCGCGTGGGGCATGGGACCAGAACGCCAGCTGATGTTACGAAATAAAATTAACGACATTCGTTATTTCTGGGGTAACGATGTGCGTTTCTTAGAACAGTTTTAGGTGATGATATGAAGATACCTCTCTCTTGGTTAAAAGACTTTATCAATCTCGATGGTTTATCTGTCGAAGATATTGCACGCAAACTCACACTTGCTGGCATGGAAGTAGACGAAATTTTATATGTCGGTTTGCCGAAGCCTGAATATAAAGAAGGCGAGAAACACGAATTCAAAACCAACGGCATTGCATGGGACAAAGATAAAATTGTCGTGGCGGAAATTCGTGAAGTCAAACCGCATCCCAATGCAGACCGATTAACTTTGCTTGATTTATATGATGGTCAACAAGATCAAGTTGTGCTCACTGGCGCGCCGAATATTTTTCATTTGAAAGGCACAGGCAAATTAGAAAAGCCAATCAAAGTGGCGTATGCAAAAGAAAATTCAGTTTTGTATGATGGACATGCGGAAGGTCAAGTGTTGATGACGTTGAAGCGTGCCAAAATCCGTGGCGTGGATTCATATTCCATGGTGTGTTCTGAAAAAGAATTGGGCATCACAGAAGAAAGTGATGGCATCATTATCCTCGACGATGATGCACCCGTTGGAACTCCACTTGCTGATTATATTGGTGATGCGGTATTGGATATTTCCATTTTGCCGAACATGGCACGCAATGCAAATGTAATTGGTATTGCAAGAGAACTCGCCGCATTGACTGGTCGTGAACTTAAGAAACCAAATATCAAATCGAAAACATCTGGTGATTCGGTTGAAGATTTGGTTGAAATCGAAATTACGACTCCAGAATTGAATCCAAGATTCACTGCTGGATTAATTCGTGATGTTGAAATCAAGCCAAGTCCATACCAAATTCAACGCAGGCTTAAACTTGCAGGCATTCGTGCAATCAATAATGTTGTAGATGCAACGAACTATGCAATGTTGGAATTAGGTCAACCACTCCACGCCTTTGATTATGATGCGTTGAAAGAACGTGCTGGCAAAAAGAAAATTAAAATCACCACACGCGCCGCGAAAGATGGTGAAAAGTTAACCACACTTGATGGCAATGAAAGAACACTTTCATCTACGAATGTTTTAGTTTGTGATGAAAAAGGTTCTGTTGGTTTAGCTGGTGTGATGGGTGGTTCTGAAACCGAAATCACTGATAAAACAAAAAATATTTTGCTTGAAGGCGCGGCGTGGAATTTCATCAACATTCGCAAAACTGCCAAGCAACATAATCTTCCATCCGAAGCGTCATTCCGTTTTTCGCGTGGTGTGCATCCTGCTATGGCAGAGCACGGAGTCAAACTTGGTTTGCATTACATGAGTCAATGGGCGAATGGAAAAATCGCGCCTGGCTTTATTGATGAATATCCACTCAAACCGAAAGATTCAGTTGTGGATGTCACTCCACATGATGTAAAAAGATTACTTGGCATTGAACTCACTGCAAAAGAAATTGCGTCATTGCTTGAAAAACTTGAATTCAAATGCAAAATCACCAAAGATAAAATTCAAGTCACCGCGCCGGATCATCGCATGGATATTTCGGAAGGTGTCATTGGTCTCGCCGATGTGATTGAAGAAGTCGCGCGCGGTTATGGTTACGATAATATTCCTACAACGACAATGGCGGATGCGCTTCCTCCGCAAGTTGGCAATCCGATTCACGAATGGGAAGAACATCTTCGTGATTTGTTAATCGCATTGGGCTTGCAAGAAGTTGTTAGTTATCGCATGACTTCGATTGAAAAAGAATCACGCGTTGTAAAACATAATGAATATGTGCATTTGGTAAATCCAATTGCACCTGAAAAAAGTGTATTACGAAGAAGTCTGACTGCATCTGTTTTGGATGTGCTTGAAAAAAATATTCGCTTGAGTGATTCGTTTGCGATGTTTGAAATTGGAAGTATCTTTGAACCAAACAAAAATGATTTACCAAACGAGCCGCGTAAACTTGCCATTGCGATGACTGGCTTACGAAAAGAGAACGCATGGGATGTTAAGGATACATCTACATTTGATTTCTACGATTTGAAAGGACGCCTCGAACTACTTTTGAGCGGGTTGCGCCTCACAAACATTTCTTACACTTCAATAGAATCTGTTCCTCACCTGCACCCCGGCAAAGCCGCTGAAATCAAAATCAATGGACAAGTTGTAGGAGTCTTTGGTGAATTGCACCCATTGGTTAAAGAACAATATGAACTTGGTGATTCGGCTGTTCTTGTCGCCGAATTTGATTTAGAGACCCTTCGAAATATTAATCCGACTTATGGCATTATACCCGTCTCTGAATTCCCACCTGTGTATGAAGACATCGCCATCATCGTAGATGAATCAGTGTTGGCAGAATCTGTCGAAGCACTCATCGAGCAGACTGGAGGAAGAAGCGTCAGCAATGTCAAATTGTTTGATGTCTATCGCGATGAAAAAATTGGTGCAGGCAAAAAATCCTTGGCGTATAATCTTACCTACCAAGCTGAAAAAACTATGACCGACGCTGATGCCGCGGCAATACGAAACAAAATCGTAAAAAGACTTGAACATGAAGTTGGTGCAAAGTTAAGAAGCTAAATAAAAAAACATCCGAGACATGTCTCGGATGTTTTTTTATTATCCGACAATAATGTTAATTCTCATTGAGCAAAATCTTTCGTTTCCAATTGAGATTTGCCATATCGTAGAAAACGTCCCCACTTGGTCTGGAGTTTGCATAGCAACCGAGAAGGTTACAGTATCTCCTGAGGCAACATTATTTTCAAAATCATATATGGGTTGTAAGTGAAGTTCATCGCCACTAGAGTAACGATGATCGGCATTATCAGAGGGCCATGTATTTAAGCCAACATTGGCAACTGTCCAAATGGCAGTGAACGTAGCACCTTTATCAAAAATTTTGTTATCAGGCGGGTCTTGATACAAGATTTGACATTCAAGTAATAATCCGGAACTGCCGGGTTTTATCATTGTTGGTGGAACGGTGGAGGTTGGCAGAACAAAGATGAAGGTGGGTGTAATAGTTTCGGTGGGTTGAGGTGTTCGGGTTGGTGTAGCAGTTGAAGTTAAAGTAGGAGGCGCGAAGCGTGCAGTTTGAGTCGCCGCCATAGCGGCAGTTTCTACAATTGCAGTCAGTGGGGCATTCGGGTCAAGTGTGGGTATCGGTGCCGACGCTGTTGGTAAGGTCGGCACACATGCGAGCGTTAAGAGAATCGTGGTGAGGAATAATATTACTTTTTTATTTCGAGGCATAATACTTTTATTGTGGACGATTGGTTGAGAGATAGCTTTCACTTTGGTCTGATTTACGAATGGCAATCCAATCACCTTCAAATGTGCTTCCAACAATCTTTGCCCAATCCATGCCTTGGTTTCTAACACCTTCATTGCCAAGGATTACTTGTTTTCCGCGTGAAAGCATACCCGTTTTTTCAGATGAGTTGTTTGGTGCTTTATGTATAAAAGCTTGTGAGATAGTAACATACCAAGTTGTGCTTGTAGGTTGTGTTTGATCGCTTTCTAGATTTTTATTTGGTTTATCTGTTACATTACCTAATGATTGTATTTGATTGGTAGAAAGGTAACTTTCGGTTTGATCTGCTTTACGAATGGCAATCCATGCTCCGTTAAGATTGCCCCCATTGATTCGACCCCAAATAAGATTTTCGTTTTTTACGCCTTCATTACCTATTGAAATTCCTGCACCCCGTGTAAGCGTGCCAAGTTTTTCAGAGGTATTGTTTGGATTTTTATAAATTGTGATTTCTGAGACTATTACATACCATGTAGGAGAAATGGGAATGACATTTGTACGATCTGGTTTGTTGTCTGATGGAATTATTTCACCGCTAACATCAGGCAGACTGCCAACAATGTGTTCACTAGAAAGCCAGTCTTTTGGATTTACGAAATGTTCTTTACAACCGTTTAAATCTAACCCGGGCCAATAAGTTGGCATGTGGTTCAATTTGTCTGTCGTTGAAATATCGAAATGGAGATGGTATGGGAAAACTCCAAATTGATTCCCGACTTTTGCAAGGTAAGTACCCATTTTTATCGATTGACCTTCTATGACATTAGGTTGAATCTCTTCAACATGTGCATAACGGCTAAAGAGAGGTTTACCATCTACAATTCCATGATTGATTACAATTAAATTTCCCCAAGTTCCCTTGGTTACGAGTCTTGCATACCTTACTACACCATCGCCGATAGAAAAAATGGGAGCAAGTTTGTCTTTGTCGCCAGGTCTGTTTAAATCCGCTCCAGTGTGATATGCCAAATTGCCTGGTCCCAATTGGTATTTAGGCGGATTTGTTCCAACCCATTTATTTGCATCTAACCAATCACCTGGCCAAATTTGACCAGAGTTCCTTTCTTCTTCTGTACCAACAGGTGCTTGGAATTTCATGATGAGCCTCCATGAGATCTGGTTGAACAAGAACGATACTTCATTATAACTATAAAATTTTCATTTGCAATAATGATTTATTCATTAAACAGAAAGGTCACAGAAAACTCTGTGACCTTTGTTATCGTACTGATTTGTAAAACTTATGGAACTACTTTTATGGCTACAAACGGTGTACAAAAATGTGAACCATTATTGAGTGACCATGTCATCACAAAGATTTCGCCGCTATCTTTATAAGCAACAGCAGGTACTTCTACTTCAATGACTAATGTAATGGTTTGACCTGGTTGAACTTGTTGACCAATTAAGAAATCACCTGTTGGGGAAATATCTGTGCCACCTCTATACTCAAATTCCCAATTCGCATCCCATGTTTGTGTACCAGTGTTTTTGATAGTCCATGATTTATCAAATGAATCGCCGGGTTTGAAGGTAGCACCATCATAAGGCTTTTCTGCAACAACTGCACATGAATAAGCGGAGCCTGTGCTTCCGCTATTACTGCTTCCACCACCGCCTCCGCCCCCACCACCTCCACTACTGCTACCGCCACTTCTGGATGGGGTATTAGTAACTGTTGGTGGAATTGGCGTATCTGTAACAATGATGATTGGTTCAAATGTGGCAGTAAATTCTACTGTGGCTGTAGCAAGTGGGGCTTGTGACGTTAAAGTTTGATTGACTGCTTCATCAATGCGTTGATTGGCTTCCATCGTTTGTGCAACCGCTGTATTGACGATAGAGTCAACATCTTCTGCGCTTTGCCCGGTAGGTAAACACGCAGATAAAAGAACTGCCAGCAACAATAGTATCGTGAATTTTCTTTGCATAAATATCTCCTTTATCGAAGGCAGTGATTGGTCTGCCGCATCTTTATTGTAATCATTCTTGCGGATTTTCACCTGAGCCGATTCCTAACGGCTTCCATTTGCTTGCATCTTTCAAACGATGTTGTATCCCATTGCGTTCATGCAATTGGTCAAAACCTTCAGGTTTGATGAACATTTCTTCACCTTCGAGTAAGCCAGTTAAACCAGATTGACCTGGCTCTGGACGCTTCAAACCTTTGTATTGAGCCGCATCTGATGGGACATAATCTGTTGGTTCTTCATACGTGGTGATGTAACCTTCATAGTTTCTCAAAATAACTTTATGGTCAGACATGCTAATCATATAATTTGGCATGACTGGAATCTTGCCACCACCACCGGGTGCATCCACAATGTATTGTGGTACTGCATATCCAGAAGTGTGACCGCGTAAGCCTTCCATAATTTCAATGCCTTTGCCAACCGGCGTGCGGAAGTGACCAGAACCTTCAACCAAGTCACATTGATATAAGTAATATGGACGAACACGAATTCGAACCAAATCATGCACCAATTGACGTTGAATATGAACATTGTCATTCACACCGGCTAATAACACGGCTTGATTTCCAAGTGGAATGCCGGCTTTGGTTAAACGGTCTGTGGCTTCGGCAAGTTCCTTTGTAATTTCATTAGAATGATTGACGTGAATATTCATCCATAATGGATGATATTTTGCGAGCATGTCACATAATTCTTGGGTGACGCGCATCGGCATAAAGACCGGCACGCGTGTTCCAATGCGGATGATTTCAATATGTGGAATTTCTCTTAAACGAGAAAGTAATTCTTCCAAAACTTTTGGAGCAAGCACAAGCGGGTCACCACCGGAAAGTAAAACATCACGCACTTGTGGAGTTTTCTTGAGATATTCAATCTGCATTTCAAATTCTTGACGATTGAATGTTTGTCCGGGGTCGCCGACGATGCGTGAGCGTGTGCAATAGCGACAATACGATGCACATTGGGTTGTGACTAACATCAAAACTCGGTCTGGATAACGATGCACCAAACCGGGCACTGGCGAATGTTTATCTTCTGCAAGTGAGTCTTCCATCATTGAAGTAAATGATTGCATTTCTTCTGCTACTGGAATCACTTGTTTGCGAGTTGGGTCGTTTGGGTCGTTCGGGTCAATTAACGAAATGAAATACGGTGTTACATCTACACGGAACAAACCTTGTGTTTGTAAAGCCTTTCTTTCACTATCGGTTAAAGGTAAAACTTTTTCAATATCTTCAACACTGTTCATGCGGTGACTTAACTGCCAACGCCAGTCGTTCCATTTTTCATCTGGAACGTCTTTATAAATTTCAGCACGTTTAGAAACAAACGGGGTATTCATAGGTTCCTCCAATTCTATATGTCATTGCGAGCCGCGCTCTTGTTCTTGCGGCGACGTGTGCCACGAAGTGGTAAGCAATCTCAAACTTCACGACAAACAAAAACCTGAGGTTCAGTCAACAGGTATAAGGTCAAGAGAGAAGCGGAGGGTCGTGGTCGGGTCGAAAAAATCCTGCAAACTTCACAATCATAAAAACATTGTAAAAGCAAACCAAATGCGGGTCAATACAACATGGAACGATTTTAATTTTGGCGGTGTATAGTGTATGAAAACCACCTCTGCAGAGGCTTATTTGGATGAGACAACTCTAATACAACGCGCCGCGCATGGCGACGCGGCGGCTTGGGAACCGTTGATGCAGGCGCATCAGCAGGCGGTTTTTAGGCTTTGCTATTTGCTTCTTGGCGACCCCGACGATGCAGAAGATGTGGCACAAGAAACTTTTTTGCGCGCTTGGAATTATCTCAAGCGTTTTGATTCAACGCGCCCGTTGCGTCCGTGGTTGTTGAGTATTGCTTCCAATTTGGCAAGCAATCGTCGCCGTTCGGCAGGCAGATATTTGGCGGCGTTAACGCGTGCTTTCCAAAATGAAATTCCGCAAGCGAATCTTGAAGAAAAAAATTTGCAAAATAATGATGCCAATGAATTATGGAAAGCTGTGCAAACGTTAAATTTTCAAGACCAGCAAATTATTTATTTACGATATTTTATGGATTTATCGGTGAATGAAACTTCTGAAGTTTTACAAATTGCAGAAGGAACAGTGAAATCACGTTTGAATCGTGCACTTGAAAAATTACGAAATGTGATTCAAAAAGATTTTCCGTTTCTTACTGAAGGACACGAAGCATGAACGAGTTTGAGCAAAAAATTTCTTCTATTTCAAAAAGATTGGACTATCCATCCACGCCTGATATTTCTGCGGATGTGATGAAGAAGATTCACCCGTCGACTCAACCCCGCTTCATTTCTAGACGTTTAACTTGGTCTTTGACCCTCATCCTGATTCTACTCGTCAGCCTGTTTGCGATTCCACCAGTGCGTGCGGCGATTCTTGAATTTCTTCAAATTGGTATTGTCAGAATCTTCCCACTCAATGTTCAACCAACAGAAGAATTAATTCCAACTATCACACCTGCACCTTCAATGATTCCAATCTTGTCATCTATTTATGGTGAAACGACTCTTGAAAGTGCACAAGAAAAAGTAGACTATGAAATCTTATTGCCGAGAAATTTTGGCGAGCCTGATTATGTCTTCGTTCAAAATGCTGATGGTTACATGACGATTCTGGTATGGATGAATCCACAACAACCACAAAGTGTGGAGTTGAGTTTACATTTTATTCCCAATGGAAGTTGGGCAATTACAAAAATGGGACCAAGAGTCTTGCAAGAAACATTAGTTAATGGATATAAGGCAGTTTGGGCGGAGGGACCATATCCATTGGTTGTTTCTAATGGCAATGATATTGACTTTACAAGATTGATTGAGGGCAATGTATTAATTTGGACGAATGGAAAAGTCACTTATCGCCTTGAGACAGATTTAAGTATGGAGGAAGCAATTGAAATTGCGGAAACTCTTGAAATCCTGTCACCCTGAACGAAGTGAAGGGTCTCTGAGATTATCATAGAGATGCTTCGCTACGCTCAGCATGACATGCAACGAGGGAACCTGTCCACTTTGAGCGGTGTATTGATTCAAACATTGCTCAAGGAGGCAGATATGTTTTCAAAAACCAAACTCGCAATTGGATTGGCTTTACTACTTACATTATTTTTTACAATCCCCGTTTTTGCTGGCGGATGGGCGGTCATCACTTTAGATGAATTGCCCATGAATGTTACAGCAGGTGAAGAATTCACAATTGGATTCACTGTTTTGCAACACGGTAAAACACCGATGAACGGATTGACACCAATTATCACTGCGAATTTATATAAAGAAGAACAATTCACAGTCACTGCAAGAGAAGAGGGCGAGCCTGGTCATTACACAGCCACATTGAATTTACCAAAAGAAGGGGATTGGAATTGGACGATTGAAGCATTTTCTATGCAACAAAAAATGCCGACATTAAGTGTATCCGCGCCGAAAGTTGCAATCGTTAATGAATCTGATTCTGTAACCGAATCAACAACACAAACTTCTACATCACCAAATTTTGTAATTGCAACTGCCGCGTTTGTGATTGGATTGGTCAGTTTGTTTTTTGCGGTGCAACGAAAAAGTAAACTCGCGGCGAGCATCACAGCACTTTGCTTGATGATAGGACTCGCTCTCACGGTAGTAGGAACAAGTGTCCCTGCGGTTGAAGCGCAAGGTGAATCATCAAGTGAAGTGATTGAATCATCTTTATCTCAAGTTGAATATGGCAGACAATTATTCATCGCCAAAGGTTGCATCACTTGTCATTACAACAGCAAAGCTGCCAGCCGTTCTGAATATTGGACAATTGAGCCGACGGGTGCAACAAATTTATCCAACTTTTCTGCTGACCCATTAATTTTGGAAATGCGTTTGAAAGACCCAACTTCGGTCAATTCAAATTCGCAAATGCCTCAATTAGAATTAAAGAAAGAAGAGATTGATGCGTTGATTGCGTTTATCAATTCGGATTGATTGCATCGCCATGTGATAAAACAGACAATGAATTTTCATTGTCTGTTTTTATTTAACGATAAAATTATAAAAAAGGAGAAACCATGGCAGTAGATGGCAATCATAAAATGTGGGGCGATTTGCATCGCCCGGATTTAACTCCCGAACAAAGTGATTTCAGCATCATCGGCATTCCGTTTGATGGTTTGGCAAGTGCGAGAAAAGGCGCATCGCAAGCACCTGAACGAATTCGATATTGGTCGCATCATGTGACTCCGTTTAGTGAAGATAGAACGCGCTTGAAAGATTTAACTGTCTGTGACTTGGGCGATATAAACNTCACGCTTCCAGAATCGGATTTCGAGTTGGTTCGCCAACGGGTAGCGACTCTTCCCAACATGCCAATCATTATGGGCGGTGACCATTCAGTTACGATTCCGATTTTGCAAGGTCAGAGATTAAGATATAAAGATCAGCGGCTTGGCGTGTTATGGATTGATGCTCACCCTGATTTATGTGATTTTTTTGATGGTTCAAAACTTTCACATGCCAATACCATGCGCCGCGCTTTAGAATTTGGAATCGAACCGCATGATATTTGTATGGTGGGACTACGTTCGTGGGAAGACCAAGAAATTGATTTAATTGAAAACGGCGGAATTCATGTGTACACCGCCGCAGATGTTGCTGAACGTGGTATGAAAAACGTAGCGGATAGCGTCTATAACATACTCAATGATTGTGATGCAGTTCATATTTCATTAGACATTGATTGTTTAGACCCTGCTTATGCTCCAGGCACAGGCATCCCCGAATTTGGCGGTTTAACTTCGCGAGATGTGTTAACTTTAATTAAAGGCACACAAGGTTTATCTTTAGTCGGTTTGGATGTTGTTGAAGTCGCTCCACCACTTGACCCATCTGAAGCAACCGTGTTTGCTGGTTTGAAAATTATTATGGAATATATGGCTGTGATTGCAAGAATGAAACAAAGTTAGTTTTTCTTTGCCACAGAGGTCACAGAGGAATATGAGGAAAGAAGAAAGAGGAAAGATGTTCTTCTCAAAAATCTCAGTGAACTCTGTGGCTAA
>DQGV01000463.1 GCA_003524705.1 Anaerolineae bacterium
TTATCTTGAAAAAAATTTATACATTAGTGAATCAAAAAGGTGGTGTAGGAAAAACTACATCCACGATTAACTTGGCGGCGTATTTAGCAAAGTTAGGTCAAAAAGTTTTGGTGGTAGATTTAGATCCACAAGCCAATGCAACATCATGTTTAGGCGTTGATAAATTAAATGTTGCAGGCGGAACTTATGAAGCCTTGCTTGGTGATGAAAATATTTTTCGTTATATTTTATTAAATGAAAGATTGAATTTATCCTTATTACCTGCTTCACCATCACTAGCAGGTGCAGAAATTGAATTGGTGGATGAACTTGCGCGTGAGACTCGTTTGCGAAAAGCAATTATGCAAGTTGCGGATCGTTATCAATATGTTTTTGTAGATTGTCCGCCTTCATTAGGTTTATTAACTGTCAACGGTTTAATGGCGGCGATGGATGGTGTGATTGTGCCGGTACAATGTGAATATTTAGCATTAGAAGGCTTAGGTCAATTAACGCAAACGATTGAGCGCGTTCGTTCGGCATTATTCCCTGAATTGAAAGTGCGTGGTGTAGTTTTGACGATGTATGATAATCGTACAAATCTTTCTAGCGATGTGGTTACGGAAGTTAATAAACATTTTCCAAATCAAGTTTTCAAAAGTATTATTCCGCGTAATATTCGTTTGGCAGAAGCCCCATCGTATGGATTGCCGATTTCAGAATATGCACCGACATCCGTTGGTGCAATTGCGTATGAAGCGTTGGCGAAAGAATTGTTGAAAGGCGATAAATAATTATGGCTCAACGAAAAGGTTTAGGTAAAGGATTAGATGCACTCATTCCTGGCGGGAAAACTGCTTCTGTTTCATCAGGCAGTGGTTCTGGCGTGCAACATGCGCCAGTGGACTCGATTAAACGCAATCCACGTCAGCCGCGTTTGACATTTAAGGATGATGAATTAAATGAATTAGCCGCATCTATCAAAGAGCATGGAGTCATTCAGCCGTTGATTGTTATGTCTAATGGTGATGGCACTTACATTTTAATTGCTGGTGAAAGACGTTTGCAAGCCTCACAACGTGCTGGATTAAAAACTGTGCCTGTGATTCCACGCCAAGCCAATAATCAAGAATTGCTTGAGTTGGCGTTAATTGAAAATGTGCAACGCGCAGATTTGAATCCGATGGAAGAAGCGGAAGCCTATCGTCATTTGGCAGATGATTTTGGTTTGTCACATGAGATGATTGCCAAACGTGTTGGTAAAAGTCGCGTGGCTGTCACAAATACGATTCGTCTGATGAATTTAGCAGATGCTGTTAAGCAAGCCTTAGTGGATGGAAAAATTACAGAAGGTCATGCACGTGCTTTGTTGATGCTTTCAACTCAAAAAGCACAAACTTCCGCTTTGCAGACGATTGTGAATTTATCATTGAGTGTGCGCCAAGCCGAAGAATTGATGCGCAAGTTAACAGGTCTGAAACCCATCAAAGCCAAGAAACCATTCCGCAATGCCAATGTGACCGATGTTGAAAAAAGATTACAAAAAAGTTTAGGAACGAAAGTTGCACTGAAACATGGCAAAAAAGGTGGGACTGTCACAATTTATTATTATTCAGATGAAGAGTTAGATGCGTTGTTGGATAAATTGACTTGAGTTTCTGGCTTTGTTCGGTGTATGGAATGACCTTTCCCTCGTGTGGATGTTCAGCGGCGCAATTTTTGCATTGATTGCTTGGGATTTGAATCAATTTCAAATGAAGTTAAGTTTGTTGCCTGATAGAGAAGATAAGCAGGGAATGACGAGAAGACGTTTAATACGAATTAGTATTTTGGCTGTGATTGGTTTGTTAATTGGCATGGGGTTGGATTGGTATAGAAGGTTATAATTTACTTATGAAACTCCTCTACAACGCGAACATCCACACGCTTGATTCATCGAATCCAAAAGCAAATGCGATTTTGATTGCACGCGAACGAATACTTGCAGTGGGGGAGAAAGATAAACTTGAATCCATTGCACATGACAAAATAGAAAAGATAGATATGAAAGGCAAAACCATTTTGCCTGGATTAACCGATGCACATATTCATATCCAATATTATGCGTTGGGATTATCAAAAATTAATTGTGAGACAAAAACAAAAGCAGAATGTTTGGAACGAGTTGCAGAAAAAGTTAAGAATACAAAACCAAATGAATGGGTGTTAGGTCATGGGTGGACTCAAAATGAATGGGATGGAATCTTCCCAACCAAAGAAGAGTTAGATGCAATTGCTCCAAATAATCCAGTTTATTTAACAGCCAAGTCATTACATGCAGCGTGGGCGAATACTGCCGCGTTGAAATTAGCAAACATCACAAACGATACGCCGAATCCAAAAGATGGCGCAATTGAAAGAGATGCATCAGGAAAAGCAACTGGCATTTTGCTTGAAACTGCTATGGGATTAGTATCAGATGTCATTGCAAAACCAAGTATCCCCGAAATTGAAGAAGCGATTGAAAAAGCGCAATCCGTTTTGTGGAAGATGGGCATCACAGGTATCCATGATTTTGACAGACGCGAATCATTTATGGCTTTGCAATCTTTAAATGCAAAAGGCAAATTAAAATTACGCGTGTGTAAAAATATTCCAGTCGAAAGTGTTGAAGAAGCAAATGCGCTTGGTTTGAAAACTGGTTTTGGAAACGCGTGGTTGTGGATTGGCTCAGTGAAAGCATTTATGGATGGTGCGTTAGGTCCGCGCACTGCGGCGATGCTTGAGCCGTATGAAAATGAACCAAACAACAAAGGCATTTTGAATATGGATGGCGAAGAACTTTTTGAACACGCGCGTAAAGCTGCCGATGTTGGTTTGAGTATGACGGTTCATGCGATTGGTGATAAAGCCAATCATGAAGTTTTGAATGCTTATGAACAATTGCGTGCATACGAAACAAAAAATAATTTGCAACATCTTCGTCATCGCATTGAGCATGTGCAAATTATTCATCCTGATGATGCGCCGCGACTCGCAAAATTAAAGGTGATTGCTTCGATGCAACCGATTCATGCTACATCCGATATGTTTGCCGCCGATAAACTTTGGGGCGAACGTTCAAAATTTTCTTATGGCTGGCGCACGCAATTGAATCATGG
>DQGV01000462.1 GCA_003524705.1 Anaerolineae bacterium
TGGTTGCAGATTCAGCCTCAATTCCAAGATGAAGCGGATATGATGAATGCTGACCGTTTGTTAATCGCGGTTCCGTTATCCATCAAAAATGATTTGTTTGGTGTGATGCTAATCGAAGAAAAAGAAAACGGACAACGCTTCCGCTCGCGTCGTATTGAAATTATTCAAGGTATTGCTCAACAAGCCGCGCTTGCGATTCAAAATGATTTGTTACAACAAGAGATGGTGGTACGCGAACGCCTCGAAACGGAAGTTCAACTTGCTCGCCAAATTCAACAGACGTTTATCCCCAGCATTTTACCGACGCATCCCAATTGGCAAATTGCAACCCGTTGGCGCACGGCACGTCAAGTGGGCGGTGATTTTTATGATTTGATTGAATTGCCAAATAATAAACTTGGAATTTTTATTGCCGATGTAGCGGATAAAGGTATGCCAGCCGCATTGTTCATGGCATTGACGAGAACATTGGTGCGTGCGGCTGTGTTAGAAACAGCATCACCAGCCGAGGCATTAAAGCGCGTAAATGATTTGTTATTGCCTGATACACAACAAGGTATGTTTGTAACGGCTGTTTATGGCGAGTTGGATGTTGAAACTGGAAGATTCACTTATGTAAATGCAGGGCATAATCCGCCGTATTTGTTACGAGCAAATAATGAGGTTGAAAAATTATCTCGCACAGCTGTCGCATTGGGTGCAACTGAAAGCCCGAACGTTAATCAAAAGGAAATTTTGTTAAACGTTGGTGAAACATTGCTACTTTATACCGATGGTTTAACGGAAGCCTTTTCACCCAATAATGATTTGTTTGGTGAAACTCGCTTGTTAGATGTGATGAAGTCGTTAAACTCAAACACACCTGATGAGGCTTTACTTGCCATTGAAGAGTGCTTGAATGATTTTATCGAATCCGTTCCATTGGGGGATGATTTGACGATGTTGGCAATAAGAAGAATATAAAAGTAATTAGCTACAGAGGTCACAGAGAAAAACTACTTAAAATCTCTGTAGCCTTTGTGTTCTCAGTGGCTAAACTCTTAAATCTCAAAACCGGTATTGCAGTGCCTGATAACTCTGAAACGCCAAATACCCAAACAAAAACGCCATATAAATGCTACCCAATAAGACAAAACCTACAATGGCAATAATCGCACCGGTAATCACAGAAAGCCAGAGCGAATTTCGCAAACCATTGATTGGGTCAGTTTGGATTAATGTATAACGTGCTACATTTCCACCATCAAGTGGGAAGACAGGTAACAAGTTGATAAGTCCCCAGAAAAAGTTGATAAATACAAACAAAACAAACACTCTATCCAACATGCCAAACTCGTAAGGCAAAACCACAGCAGGGATGGGGAGAAATCCAAAAAACACAGAGAAAACCAATTGTCCGCCAAGCCCAATGCCGAGTAGGATGACGACTAATGCGAGTAAAAAACCTGCAATTGGACCTGCCAATGAAATAAAAATATTTTGGTTTGGAGTCAATCTCACGTTTTCTCCATAAGGAGAAGATTCTGGCACAGCCAAACCGCCCATCATGTGCAAAATAATATATGAATCTTGTCCAAACCTGCGGAATGCGAAAGCATGTCCCAACTCATGCACGAGGATAGAAACGAAGATAACGAAAATTGCAATGGCAATAAGCAAAAGATTTGTAGAGCCTGTGCCTAATAACAATGCAATTACCCAAAATAACGGATGCACGCGCACACGAATCCCTGCAACAGAAAAGTTTAAGTCAAAGCGAGTGGGTGGGGGAACTTGGAAGAGAAACATGAGTCACCTATCAATTTAGTAAAGTATTGTATAACCAGAGTACTAATGATACCGAATAGTATAACCTTCATTTGCTTGTTAACATACATTCAAAATATATTTTAAGTGATTCATTTACTTGACTTACAGAAGTGTTAATCAAATAATTGCAAAATTTGTTGACGTTGACTTACTTCCAAACTACGATATTGCAGGTTTTTTACAAATTCATTATTAAGAAGAGGATTTATGAAACGCAATATCAATTTAATGATGCTAACATTGGCAATGATTATGGCGTTGGTAGCAAGTGCAATTGGTCCGACTGTTGTATATGCCGACGAAGGCACACCTCCTGAACCAACTAGTGAGGAAACTACAAATGAAGAGACAACTTCAAATGAAACTACAGAAGAAACAACTGAACTTGTAGAAGAAATTACTGTTCCTGAAATACTCGAACAAGCTCCTGAAGGAACTGAAATTGTCGTAGTAAATGAAGAGGGCGAAGCAGAGCCTTTAGCTACTGAAGAAGCCGCAGAAATTATTTCAAACAGTGACCCAATGTGGTGTCCAGAAGGTGTAAACCCTGGTGGCGTAGGTTGTACTCCTCCTTTTTCAGATTTTGCTTCCTTATTAATTGAATTAAATGGCGGAAGCTACACTGGCAACGGTGTCATCTGGGTGGAAGATGGCTATGATGGTAACGACAATGCCCAAATTGAATTTGATGGTAATGTACTGACCAACTTAAGTAATAACAACCTGACTATTAATGGCGGTTGGGATGGTGTACATGGTGGTGGCAATATCACAGGCACATCTTCTTTAGATGTTTCTATGGTTTTTGTTAATTGGAATGGAAATATCACACTGAACGACCTTGACATTAACGCAACTGATGGCGCAGGCTTTGGTTTGTTTGTGAGCAATACTGGAAACATTGCACTCGATAATGTTTCAGTGAATGGCACAACCACAAACTCATTTGGGTTCGGTGATGGTGCAGTCATTGATACAACTGGTAATGTCAACATTACTGAAAGTGAATTCAATAACAACGCAACCAATGGTTTACAAGTTGAATCAGGTGGAACAGTAACACTGGATACTGTTTCAGCATCAAACAACACGTTGACAGGTGCTTTTATAGATACTTGTATTTATAACAATGTCTCTGGCTTGTGTGATGGAAATGGTTCAGTAACGATTACTAGTGGCACAACAAATGTATTCAATAATAATAGTTTCACTGGTTTGATTGTTGATTCTGGTGGCGGTATCACTATTAACAATACCGAAGCAAATGGTAATGACTTAGACGGCGCTTTATTAACCAGTGCTGATGATAACGGTACAGGCAACGTCAACATTTCTGATAGTGAATTTTCTGATAATCAAAATGGATATGGCTTAGATGTTCTCACCGATGGGAACATTGACCTAGACAATGTAACCGTAAACAATAACGGAACTGGCGCAGTGTTAGATTCAACGTATGGCACTGGATATGTTAATGTAAACGATAGCACATTTGGTGATAGTAATACGACAGGAAACACTTGGACTGGTTTACACATTGACTCTGGAAGCACGATTACACTCAATAACGTCATCGCTTCATACAACGGGACAAATGGTGCATACTTGGACGCAGTGGGCGACATTACAGTAACAGACAGTCAGTTTAATGACAATGTCCATTTCAACTTCCCGCAAGACCCCGGCTTGTATGCTACGAGCAATGGTGGAAACATCACCTTGACCAATGTAGTTGCAAATAACAATCAATTTGGTGCTGGTGTAGTTTTGGTAACCAATGGAACTGGAAATGTGTCAGTATCGGGTACCAGCCAATTTAACGGCAATGGAACTTTTGGTATTCAAGCCAAAGCTTATGATGGCGATATTACTTTGACAGATGTTGAAGCATCCAATAATGCTTCAAAGGGTGCATATTTGAATGTTTATGGCTCTGGAAATGTATTTATCACCGGTGGTGACTTTGTAGAAAATGGTAGTTATGGAATTTATGCCACCTCAAGCCAAGGCGAAGTGAATGTTGAGGATGTGACCGTTACTGGAAATAATGTAACCAAATTTGGCGCATTCCTATCTGGACTAAACGTCTTCGTTAGCGATAGCATCTTCCAGTCAAATACTGAAGCGGGTTTAGTCATCGTAGCGAAAGAACAAGTAGATTTAGTCAATGTGACTGCCGACCAGAATGGCGTCAATGGTGTCGAAGTTTATACATCTCAAACCAATGGCTGTATAAAACATGGAAGTGATGTCATCAATATTGCTGTGAATGTGGATGGCGGAACATATACAAATAACGGTGAATATGGTTTGGTGGTTGTGCCCGGACCTGAAGGTACGTTGGTATTCGTCAACCCTGCTACGTTCGGTGGCAATGGCTTGGGTGATTATTTACTCGACTTAACTGCCCCAGAAAATTGTCCAGAAAAAGAACCAAGTGGACCCAAACCACCAACAAAGCCCAATAATGTTGTGCAAGTACCCTTCACTGGTGGTACGCCAGTAGAACAAGATTGTGATTTATTTTCTAATACCATTTTAGAATTGCCCAATGGCACATGGATTAAAGTTGGCTGTCCGTTTGAAGGCTTTAGTAATTTAGAAGGTGTGCTTGAAGAAGACTTACCCTCATCTTTAGGAGCCGGTGTAGAGTTTGTGGCTGGTATTTCTACCAGTTTGACCGATGGTGAAGGCAATACTATGCTCAATGAAGATGGAACTGTTACTATCACTTTCCAAATCACAGAGGATTCACGCGCTCGAAGTTACTCCGTTTTATTCTGGGATGAGACTTTGAACGATGGTGCAGGCGGATGGGTAAAACTCCCTGTATATGAATTTGGGACGAGTTTCCCACTTCATCCAGATAACCCAGAAGATGGAAGAACAATTATCTCTGGTGTTCAACGAGTGGGTGACACAATTACACTCACTGTAGATTTCTCTGGCGTGTTTGTGTTAGTTACACCGTAAGAATACATAGTATGAATTAAAAATAAAGGATGGTCATTGACCATCCTTTATTTTTTTTATTTTTCTTAGCTCTCTCAAAATAGTACTGCCATCATTAAACCCAAGCGGTATAAAAACTTGTACTACATAAATTAAGTTATCCAAAAAGAGAAACATCCCGACCCAATACCAATTTCCATGCCAAAGCGGAAGCGTAGCAAAGAGAATAAAAGCTAAAACAAAATTTGCAATGGGTCCGCCTAACGCCCGGGTGATATGTGTAGATGAAGGTAATTCAGGTTCATCCTTGGGATATATCGTTTGAGCGTAAAAACTATACATTCCAAAACGTATCTCTGTCATCGGGTAGCCTGTCCATTTCGCGGCAACGGCATGACCAAGACAATGAATCACTTCCAAAAGATAATGTAAAAACATTGCAACAAACCCTAATAAGATTGCTTCGGTGAATGAAAAATCAAAGGCATAATATCCAAGCAAACTTAAAAATAGCCACATTCCTATTACGCCTATAAACAATATTGGGACAAAACTGATTCGCAAGCCAAAGAATTTTCCAAGTTGAATAGATTTCACGCTTAATTTTCCTATTAATCAAAATATAAATTCAAATCTGAACAATCAAAGCGATTGCCACAGTTGGGACAAGTCACTTTGCAATTTTTCTCGTACATTTCATTACCACAACGGTCGCAAATCCAAACTTTCTTCTCGGTCCACTGAATCTTTTTGAAAAGCGAAATATCAAACTCACTGATTTTTTCTTTTCCCAATCGTTCAATTTCATTCATTACATTTCTTGCATCTTCTTGAAATTGTTTGATGTTGATTCCTCTACAAACATCATTCCAACCTTCTAACCAACGTTGGCTTCTTT
>DQGV01000029.1:0-557 GCA_003524705.1 Anaerolineae bacterium
TACTTAAGTTCCTCGAAAATATTTCTAGGAGATATTCTTCTATCAACCCATCACCAATATGTGTTTTAGAATAATCTTCAGTTGCAGAACGAATTGCTATACTCCACTTAATATCTTCCTGATTTTCCGTCTCAGGAAACTTCAACAAATATTCTGATTGAAGTGCTAATAAATAGTTTGGAATATCACGATAATAAACATCAAATCTTTGATCATCAATCTCATAACCAATAGCGCCAAAAATATATTGATATTCTTCTTCATTCAAAGGCTTGAATTTATAAGATAAAACGTCTTTTTCAGGCAAAATAGGCGTTTCAGTTGGTAATGCAGAAGGTGCAGATGTTTCAACAGGCGCCGTTGTTTCTGTTGGTGGAGTTATTGTATTTGCGCTTTGTGGCATACATGCTGAAAGAAATACCAAAATCAAAATAACCTTTTTTACTTTCATATAACCTCCTAGATTACTTCGCTTTGATCTCGATACGTCACTTCGTGACTACTCGACCAGCAGGCTCGCAATCGCATGTTAAATTCCACCACGTTCTTTCATTATC
>DQGV01000029.1:776-4411 GCA_003524705.1 Anaerolineae bacterium
CCACCACGTTCTTTCATTATCTTTCTAATTTCTTTTTCGAGTTTATCTGCTTTCTTTTCGAGGTCAGCGAGTTCTTTGAGATATTCATCACCAGCGGATTTATCTGGCAGAGAGTGAATATTAATTCGCACGTTGTAGGCGGCGGCAGTTAAACTTGCACGCGACATTGCAAAGCCAGACATAGCATCACTGATAGCGTTTAGATTTCCATGTTCGGCGCATTTGATAGCAAGTTCCATAATTTTGACCGAGCGTTGTACTGATTGCAATGGAACATACGCGGCATTCATCGTTGCAATTTGAATCGCGGCAGTACGAGCAGTTTGTTGTTCTTCTGTTTCTTTTGGTAATTTGAATGCACCAATCACTGCCTCAAATGAAGCGGCATCATCTTCTACAGCTTGAGTCATTTCGGCGCGGAGTTTTTCTGCCATCACATGCACGGCTTGCATCTCGGCTTCAACTTCCGCATATTTTTTTCGTCCAATGGTTAAGCCTGAGACCATTGCAACAAGCCCCGCACCCATTGCACCTGCATACGCGGCGGCGGAGCCACCTCCAGGAGCAGGTAAGGCGGAAGCTAATTCGTCCAAGAATGAAACAGGTTTACCCGTAGATGAAGAAGCGTCTGAAGCATAAAGTCGAGTTTCAAGAATCTGTTCTTTATCAAACCCATCTAATTGTGTGTACCAAACCGCCGCATCAATCAATGCTTCTTGCGGAATCAATCCGACGAGTTCGCTGTGATGAATGGCAACACCATATCGTTGGGCTTCGCGTCGAATAAATTCAACCACGCGACCAATTGGCGTTTCACGAAAATTTGTGAGGTTCATTGAAACTTGCGCGCGACCATCCACAAGCAAGCCAAGCCCCTTGACATAACGCAAGCCGCCCGATGATTGCCGAACTGCCTTTGCAATTTTCTTGGCGATGTCAACATCATCAGTTGTTAAATAAACATTGAATGCAATTAACGGATTTCTGGCACCGATAACGGTGGCACCTGCTTTAGGAAGTTTGCTTGGACCAAAATCTGGTTTGCGATTTTCGTTTGATTCGATTTCAGTTTTGAGAACTTCGTATTGACCCTTGCGGATGTTTTCGAGATTCGTTCGTTCGGGTTTTGTCGCCGCCGCTTCATACAAATAGACGGGGATGCTGAGTTCTGTTCCTACACGTCCACCTAATCTTTTGGCAATCGCAATACAATCATCCATGCTGGCGTTGGACAACGGCACAAAAGGGACAACATCTGTTGCACCAATGCGCGGATGCTCGCCTGTGTGATGATCCAAATCAATTAATTCGGATGCGGTTTTGATCGCACGAAATGCGGCTTCTTCCACACCTGCTGGTGAGCCTGCAAAAGTTAACACCGTGCGGTTGTGGTCAAGGTCGGAGGAACGGTCTAGGAGTTTTACGTCACTGACCGATTGGATGGACGCGACGATTTGGTCAATAACTTCAGGTCGCCGCGCTTCGGAAAAGTTGGGGATACATTCGATGAGTTTGGTCATTTGGTCTCTTGGTCGAAAAGGTCTGATTAGTCTAAATGGTCTTTTGATCTGAGGTAATTATATATCAGGAAGAAAGAGTAATGCTATAATTTTTAGATAATGTAATCACAGGGTAAATTTATGAAAATAAAATCATTGAAAATTTCAAATGTTTTGAGTTTTCCATTTCTTGAAGATTTAGAAAACTCACCTAGTACCGTAGTGTTTGATCAATATACAAACATATTAATAGGTCCTAACGGTTCTGGCAAATCAAATTTAATCGAAGCATTATCAATAATAATGCAATCATATTTTTTTACTGAGTTTGAGTACAATGATAATGCTATGGGGCTATTAAATGAAAACGATAAGCCAATAAGACCGCCAAATAACAACAACTACCGTAGAGGGTCTTTTAATCCACTAGTAAAACATAGAGGCTATAAGGATAGGGATTCAAGGGTTCTAGTAAAGATAGAGTTTAACTCAATTGATTTATTAAACTTAAAATTTATTATTGATAACTTTGATGACTTAAAGCAACTAAGTATGAAGTATTCTGGCTTACAAGAAATCTTTAATCGTCAGTGGGATTTTCAAACAATTAAATTTGATAATGACTTTATGATAGATTTTAATTTTGTACTAAATAACCATCCAAATCAACAGGTGAATATAGAAATAGATGAAAGAAGTTTAGATGAAAGAGGTAAGTTCTTACATTATTATCTTCGCAATTTCAACTTAATTCAGAGATTGATCGAGATTGGTGTCACAATTGGTGGAAAAAATTGGGGAAACTTAAAAAATTCTTTTGCTTTAATTAGTTCTATGCGGCAATATGGGTCTTTCCCTAATCAAATATCAATAGGTATCGGAGTAGGAAACCAACTAAATAGTCTTTACTTAGGTTCTTTAGCAAACAGCACAAAAAATTATACGCCTGTCGATTCAATATTTCAAATAACCTTTACAAAATTAGGGCAGAATATAAGATTGAACAGAGATGGGAAATATATTAATAATTATATTGAGACTTTGGAAAAAGATGATGGTGCTATTTTAAGACAGATAAACGATGCGCTAGAAGATATTAATCTGAAGGTGCATCTGGATTCTTTTAATCCGTACAATGATACAGTTTCAGCAAATATTTATAACGACAAAAATGAAAAAGTTAATTTCAATGAGTTAAGTACAGGTCAAAAAAGCATTTTTTATCTTATTTATTCAGTTTTCGGGTTTGATTTACAAAATGGACTTCTTGTAATCGACGAGCCAGAATTACATCTTCATACTGCAATGCAGAAAAAATATTTTCAAATTCTAAAAAAAATTGCGCAGCCTTTTAATTTGCAAATTATTTTAGCCACACATTCACCTATTTTTATTGATGAAAGCACAATTCAAAATACCTTCAGATTTTCTAAGCCCGAAAATTCTACAATCATTACACGACCAAATGCTCAACTAGGACAAACACAAAAAGACCTACTTCAGTTTCTTGCATATACAAACTCATCGAGAATTTTCTTCTCAGATATTGTTATTTTAGTTGAAGGAGGTAGTGATGAGTATTTCTTTAAGTATTTTTATGATAATTATTACTTAACAAAAAAGCAAACGAAGACAACTGCTGAGTTTCTAAATATTGGTGGAAAACGTAATCGAAAAAAATGGAAAGATTTTCTCGATTTATTTAATATCAGAAATGCGTTTATTGGCGATTTTGATAATATCCAAAACGAAGGTGTAGCAGGTTTAGCTGGTGTAAATTATCAAGAACTAATTAACAATATCAAGCACTACGCAATAATAGAAATAAATAAAAAATTATCTGAAGCTGGCAACACCAGTAAAGATGGAGTTGCACTATTTGAGAATTTGGATAATCTAATTAAGAAAGATTTTTTTATTAATGAAGATGAAAAAAGAAATCTCAGCAACTTATGGAATTACCTTTTAGAGAGATGTGGAATTAGTAGCGGAAATCTTTTTAAATACCTAAGTAATCCAGAAAATGCTGATAACTTTCAAAAAATTAGGCAGGAAATTGTCAAGAAGTACTCAGAAAACATCTACATACTGCAACAAGGTGATTTGGAATCATATCTTGGAATTAGCAAAGACATG
>DQGV01000105.1 GCA_003524705.1 Anaerolineae bacterium
AAAGAAATGGGATTCGTTGGTGGGCATGTATGTACTTATTCATCACGACCCGGAACGGGAGCATCAAGGATGAAGGGGCAGGTCAAGCCTGAAATAAGAAAGAAGCGCAATCACATCTTACAAGAAGCGATTGAAGAGTCTGCAAAAGTTTATCGTCAAAAATTTATCGGTAAAAAAGTTTCAGTATTATGGGAATCAACAACGGAATACGATGAGTTTGGTTGGAAGATGGAAGGTTGGTCTGAAAATTATTTGCGCGTGAGCGCAATTGCTTCGTCACCGCGTTGGAATGAAGTGGATAAAGTGAAGTTGCTTGAAGTGGATGGCGAAAAAATTAAAGGAGAGATTGAATGACAGCACAAATTATTGATGGAAAATTAATTGGGCAACAAGTACGTGATGAAGTTGCAGGTGCAGTTGCAAAACGAATGAAAGAAGGAAAAAGTAAACCAACATTAGCAACCGTTTTGATTGGCGATAGACCTGACTCTGCTGCGTATGTTGCATCGAAAGGAAAAGCATGTCAAGAATTAGGCATGGGTTCTGTCAGCGAACATTTGCCAGCCGATGCGACTCAAGAACAAGTTGAAGAATTAGTTAAGAAATTAAATGCAGATAAAAGCATCAGTGGCATATTGGTTCAATTGCCAATGCCATCACATATTGATGAAGAAAAAGTTTTATCTTTAATCAGCATTGAAAAAGATGTTGATGGATTTTCACCATTGAATATTGGTCGCTTGGCACAAAAAGGACGTGAGCCTTTGTTTGTTCCATGCACACCATTTGGAAGTATTTATTTGTTGGAAAAATCAGGTGTAAAAATTGAGGGCGCAAATGCAGTTGTTTTAGGACGTTCAAATATTGTGGGTATGCCTGCGGCTTTGTTGTTGATTGGACGAAATGCAACAGTCACAGTTGTTCACTCCAAAACAAAAGATATTCCAAGCACCGTTCGCCAAGCGGATATCCTCATTGCCGCTATTGGAAAAACTGAATTTGTACGTGGTGATTGGATTAAACCCGGTGCGGCAGTGATTGATGTGGGAATCAATGCTGTTCCTGATTCAACCAAGAAAAGTGGTCAACGCTTAGTAGGTGATGTTAACTTCAATGAAGCCAAAGAAGTAGCAGGCTTTATTACGCCTGTACCCGGTGGTGTTGGTCCAATGACGATTGCGATGCTGATGAAGAACACGCTTCGAGCGGCGGAGATTCAAGATAGTTAAAGTGGTTTATAAAAAAACAACTCTCAATTTGAGAGTTGTTTTTTTATTTTATGGCTTCACCAAAATCCCTAAGTGATTTCCAACACGCCGTTGCTGACCGGGCTTTCCTAAATCAATTGGTGAGTTCAAAGTTCGGGATTTTCCATCAAACCCACGAATGACCATAGCAGAAGAACCGCCACCATCCATATTGACTCCTGTGTGAACACCGTACGATAAAAGCAGCTCACCAACTTCAGCTAATGTAGCACCTTCACTATAACCATCTTGACGACCATCAATCACCATAAACGTTAACCAGCGACCATTTTTACTTAATCCAACTGCTGTGCGTGGAGCAGGTGCAAGTGCCGCAAGGTTTTTAACGAGTTTTCCATCCACTACAACAGAACGGTCACCAGAAACAGCATTGAACACACCAAAACCTGGGTCTTTGCCATAGGTTGTCACATTCACTTGATTCTTTTTGCCAATGTGAATCACAGGTTGAGCAGTTCTCTTCTTTGAATAAATTACCCCGCGTGATGCCGCATAGTCACTGATGCGTACTGGCTCGCCACCGTTTGGGCAAAGTTTTTTAGGGTCGTAAGAAGCATCTAAATAGCTAAAATATCCGCCATTGATTGCCACATGCAATTTGAATTCATCTAAAAATTGTGACGTAGTGCGCGTACAAATCACATCGGACTTTGATGGCGTTACTAAAAATTCTAATTTTGTATTTTGCAAATCAATGGCTAATACATGCATCACAATTGGGCGTGGTGCAATTAAATCTTTACGCATGTAAGTAACGCCAGTGTAAAGATTTTGCAAAATAGAATCTGGGCGTGTGTTGCTGATTTTCACTAACAAATCTTTTGAGCACCAACCAGTCAACCCATCTAACTTTTGAATTTGTACCCAACCAGTAGTCGATGAATCATCTAATGCGGGAACAGTATCATTTTTGGATAACTTCCCTACGATTTTTGAATTTGTGTTCGCCGCTTCTCTTATGTTTAGAGTTGCTGTGTTGACCCGATACCAAGTCTTATCTTTATGGTCTGGAATGGTTGGTGGCGGAGGAGGTGTTGGGTCTGGAGTCGGAGACCCGGCAGTAACTAAATATTGACTCGAACTCCATCCAACTAAAGAGCGGTCTTTATTCCGAATTTTGAACCATGTACCATCTAAGTTTGAATCAATTTTTTCAACCAGCTCACCAAAGTAAACCAAGCCAATCGATTCATGCTCAAGACCTGGTCCTTCACGTACCTTCAATGAAGGTGCAGCAGTAACACGATACCAATCTTTATCTTCTTCATCCGGTGGGGTGGGATATTCTGGCGCAGTGGTTGGTGCAAGATATTCAGCCGCTACCCAACCTGTTAAACTTCCATCTTCCTTGCGGATTTTTAACCAAGTTCGGTCTGCATTGGCTTCAATTTCTTGTACAACTTCATTCGTTAAGAGACTTCCAATATGGGCAAAGTTTGTGCCTGCTCCGGCTCGCACACGCAATGATGGTGATGCTGTCACTTTGAACCATTTGTTTGTTGGTGTTGGAGTGGGTTCAGGCGTAGGCTCCGGCGTCGGTTCTGGTTCAGGTGTCGGGGCGGGCGAAGCGGAAAGTCTTTGTAAATAAGCAGAAAAACTCCAACCTGTTAAACTTCCATCTTTACGTTTGATGTTCAACCAATCTTTATCTGCGCTTTCACCAATCTTTTCAACGACTTCATTAAGGAAAAGACTTCCAACTTGTTTGGCGGTGGTATTCGGTGCTTCACGTACGCGCAAAGACGGCGATGCCGTAACCCGATAATCATTACTTGGCGTCGGGTTTGGAATCGGTGTATGACTTATCCCAAATCGTTGATAAAAATCTTCAATATCGCCATTGAAATAATTTAAGTCAATATTTTTGCTTTCAACGCCATATGGAAACCCATCACCATTATCAGT
>DQGV01000450.1:0-4380 GCA_003524705.1 Anaerolineae bacterium
GCATACGGACGCATTCGCTGAACCGATAAATTATCGGCACGATGCAAATAATCATACAAATTATCTAATACTTTTTCGTCAGCACCTTCATTTTTCAATTGCTGACTTAAAGCCTTAAAGCGAGCATGTCCTGATGAAGAAAGATGTCTGCCAGTTGCAACTGCATAAGCAGGGTCACCACGAGAAGCGATGCGGTCATATAAATTAAAAATATCAGCAAATTGTTTTTTGGCAACAAGTCCAATCCCCAATCGAATTCCAATATCACCAATGACATTACGCGAACTGACCCAAGTTTGATAATCTAAACGAGTGCCACCATTTTCGAGCCTTTCAAGGCGACAATCCACGCGCATTTCAAGTAATGGACCTGCTACATAACGCCGCAAAATTCCAAAACGATATGGATACGTCCATTCAAATGGTTCTTCATCCCACTCCACGCGCAACAAAGGAATTTTGAACTTAACCCGCTTAACGCGATTTTTTATCCCCAACAATTGCATCGGCGGCAAACCTGTATCACGATTAAATCGATTCGTATCCGAAACAAGATGCCACAAGGCTTCGGGTGAAGCCTTCAAATCAAACGTCCATTGAAAATGGTAATCTGCCATGTGTTCCTTGACGTATAAACGTCAAACAATTTTACCCGCCTTTCAGTACTACTTCATTGCAGAGAATGGTAATCTGCCATGTGTTCCTTGACGTATAAACGTCAAACAATTTTACCCGCCTTTCAGTACTACTTCATTGCAGAGAAATGACAGCGAAAATTAAAGAGAAATTAAACCAAGTTCAATGCCCCGCTTCACTGCTTCGGTACGGCTCGCCACTCCCAACTTTGCATACAAAGACGAAAGATGAAACTTGACTGTATGCTCACTAATTGAAAGTGAAAGCGCAATTTGTTTATTCGCCAAGCCTTCTGCCATTTTTTCTAAGACTTCCTTCTCCCGCGATGTTAACGGCTCTTGAAGTGACTCTTCTCCTAAAACATTTTCACCTTTCGGCAAACGCATCAGACTCTTAACCAAACTTGGTACACCAACCCACAAGCCTTCGCCTACGCCTCGAATTCCTGCAACCAATTCATCTTCGGTTGTATTAAGTGACAACACGCCCCAAACTTGTGTCTTTGAATTTAACATCCCGCGCACATATTCAATATTATCCGTCAGAAATAAAATCGCAAAATTCTTTTTATCGTCTACTAAACGCACAGAAGAGACTGAGGCAAGAATAGCAACCTCAGTCTCTTTTTCATTTACATCTTCAAGGTACACCGCTTCACCGATGATTTCTATGTCTGCATGATGGCTTAACATTTCTCGCAAGCCAACTCGCAAAGCATGATTCGGCGAAACAATTGTGACTCGAATCAATTATCTTTCTCCAACAGTTACATTTACAGTTTGTAATTTTCCGCCACGTAATACATCCATTGGTGTAGATTTTCCAACCACATCCCCACTCAAACGATTAAACAATTCATCGTGATGTTCAATAGCCAGTCCATTTACACCTACTAAAATATCACCAAGAATTAAGCCACCTGTTTCGGCTGGGCTATCTTTTTCAATGCCGACGATTAACAAACCTGTATCTTGTTCTTGTTTCATTTGCTTTTTTGCTTCGGCTGGAATATTCACAGTTTGACTACGAATGCCTAAATATCCGCGTTTGATTTTGCCATCTTTTTCAAGTGCTTTTGCGACTTTTAACGCAATGTCCATTGGAATTGTAATCGCCCCACCGCCACCACCAAAACCAGAAGTATTGATTCCATAGGCTTGACCTTCGCCGTTGATTAATGGTCCACCAGAGAAGCCGGGGTATGAAACAAAATCAGTTTTGATGTATTTTTCTAACATACCACCACGCCCTGTGCGGACGGGTCCACCAATAGCATTGATTGTCCCAAAACTGGATTCAATTCCGCTTTTATTGCCACGCCCGATTGCTAAAACAAACTCGCCAACTCGTGCGGGAGTTTGTGCAACATCAGCAGGAGAGGCTTGGGCTAAGTCTAATTTCAACACAGCCAAATCAGTTCCCCCGTCACGACCAATGAGGCGGGCTTTTGATTCTTTTCCATCAGCAAATAGGATGTTGATATCTTCTTCTTTTTCAATGACATGGTCAGCAGTTAATATCAAATCTTTTGCAATTGCAATTCCACTAGCAGATTGGCGACGACGCGCATCAACCAGCACTGTGTATTTGCCAGCCTGCTCCACAGCATTTGCCATTGCATCTGAAAGTTGTGAAAAAATATTTTTGCTCATAGTGACTCCTTTTCACAGATTGTATGTTGTGAACGTTTGGAGTGTATCGCCGAAAGGAATGGAATGATACTGGACGTTTGGGTAGGTTTAGTTAACTCGCTTCGACATCAATATATCGGGCTTGCCGATTCCGTTTGCGTCGGGGATGACGCCGATGATGGTGTAGCCCATCTTTTGATAAAACTCATACGGATGACCTTTTATATTTTTGATGTTTTTTATTTTTTCAAATAAGTTTTCGTATAAATCAACATTTGAAAGTGAAGTCATATTGTTTTCATCATCTGTGCCGAGCAGAATAGTTATTCCGCCTCGGTCTCGGACTTGATTTTCAAAATCTTCAACAAGTCTTTTTCCGATACCTTGTTTTTGTAGATTTGGTTGAATCGCAAGTGGATGCAATTCCCAGACGTTGCCATCATATTGTGAAAGACCGCCGATGATGCCAAGTAATTTGTTTTCATCATCTACAGCAACGCGGAGAATATGGTCCTCTTCCATGATGTCTTGAATTTCTTGCAAGCCATCTTCAAACCTCTGCCAAGCTTCACTCCAATTTTCGCGAAAGGCATCTACTAATAATTGTGCGGCTTGCTGAATTAAACCTTTATCGTCTTTTTCTAAAGAAATGATTTTCATTTAATTCCTCTAGCTTTTTGTTCAAGTGGTAATAATTCTGCATATATTTTTTCATGAGTTGGCGTTGGGATATTGACTATTTTTCCCATACGAATCACTGCACCAATTTGATTATCCAATTCAGATGGGCGACCTTCCATAATATCTTTTTGCATAGAAGTTAACATGCCTGTTGGGGTAGCATCGATTCGCTTCATGATTCCATCAACCAAATCGCCTGCAATTGAAGCTCCATGTGCACGAGCAAGGTTTGCTGTTTCATGCATTGCTTGAATGAGCATATTTCTAAATTCAGGTATATCGCGGCATTGATTAATCGGCATGCGTGAAACTGCACCAACTCCGCTTGTGCTAGAAATTAAAATAAATTTCTCCCACATAGCAGTATGAATATCGGCAGGGATTTCAGTAGTGATGTTTTCTAATTTTGAAAACATTTTGTAAATCGCTTCAATTCGTTTTGTTCTTGTATTATCTAATTCGCCAAAAGAAATGATAGGTTGAATCCCCATGTGACGAATATGACCTGCGCCTTCAACAAATGTACTGATTCGACATAAGCCGCCGAGGATGTGTTTCTCTCCAAATGCGGAAACTAAAATATCAATGTGTTCCATTCCATTTAATAAAGGAAGAATAACTGTATCCTCACCAATTAAAGATCTGATTTGTTCAATGGCAGAATCAAGTTGCCAAGCTTTGGTGGCAAGGATAATTAAATCAACATAACCTATTGATTCAGTTGAGTCAGTTGCTTGGGCAGGATGAATCAGAAAATCGCCATGCACAGAGGATACTTTCAACCCATTTTGTTGTATGGCTTTGAGATGTTCGCCTCTTGCTATGAATGTAACATCCTCACCTACTTGAGCAAGTTTGCCACCGAAATATCCACCAACACCGCCACTTCCAAAAATCACTACTTTCATAGGGTCTCCAATTTGAGCATATTGATATAAACTTAAGTGATGAATACTTTATCACACATCCCAATTATAAAAACAGAACGGCTGATATTGCGTCCATTCACATTAGATGACAAAGAATCTTTATTTCAGATTACNNCGCCTCTTGCTATGAATGTAACATGCTCACCTGCGTAGGCAAGTCTGCCGCCGAAATATCCACCAACACCGCCGCTTCCAAAAATCACTACTTTCATAGGGTCTCCAATTTGAGCATATTGATATAAACTTAAGGTATGAATACTTTATCACACATCCCAATTATAAAAACAGAGCGACTTATCTTACGTCCGTTTATATTCGATGACAAAGAATCTTTATTTCAGATTACGCAAGAAGAAAATATCTTTCGTTATTTTCCGACAAAAGAGGCTTGGTCTATGGAAAAAGTTGAGAGATATATTAATCATCAAACTTTGCATTGGGAAAGATATAAATATGGTCACTGGGCTGTGACGATACGTGAGACTGGTCAACTGATGGGTTGG
>DQGV01000450.1:4413-11663 GCA_003524705.1 Anaerolineae bacterium
GAATTTTTGCCAGACACAAACGAAACCGAAGTCGGTTATTTGTTTAGCAAAGAATTTTGGGGCAAAGGGTATGCAACCGAAGCAACAAAAGAAGCCGTTAAATTTGGAATTGAAAATGGATTAAAAGAAATTATTGGTCTGACTGACCCTGAAAATATTGCTTCACAAAGGGTGTTAGAAAAAAGTGGATTATCGTTTACAGGCAGGCAATTTTATTTCGGAATGGAAATGTTCAGGTTCAGCACGCAGGTATCCTCGTAGAGAAGAGGCGAAAAAAAATAAACTAATATAGGTTGTCAAAAGATAAAAAATCTGCATGATATAATTTTAGTGCCTCAGAATTATCTGAGGCATTTTTATTTATTATCGGAGAAACATTATGTTCAAGAACGAAATCCCAAAAACACCTATTCACAACACACCTCCACGTTTTATCGAAGTCTCAGGGTCACATCACCAGATGGGAAGTCAAATCGGCGAAGCGGCTCGTCATCAATTACAACATAGTGTAGAAAATGCCCGCAAGTTATTAGATGCCTCATTTTCTTCAATACAACTCACTTGGGAACAAGCAAAAACTCATGCCAAAAAATATTTACCATTTGCTGAAGAAACATATCCACATTATGTGGATGAAATGCGCGGCATTGCGGAAGGTGCTAATTTAAATTTTGATGATGTGCTTGTCGTCAATTGCATGGAAGAAATTGCAGGCGATACACTTCATCTCACGCATTGCACCAGCATGGCAGTCAATAACGAACGCTCGAGCAATGGACATGTACTCGCGGCACATAATGAAGATTGGTATCCAGATGATGAAGATGATGTGTTAATTATTTCAGCGAAACCAAATGAAGAACCGCCATTTTTGTCTATGACGTATGGCGCGCTTTTATGCAATGTTGGATTTAACGCCTACGGAATCACACAACTCATTGACTCAGTCTACCCCTCAGATATTCGCTTCGGACTCCCGCGTCTGCTTGTATCTCGCGCCGTGCTTGCCTCTCAGCGGGTAACTGATGCATTCGCCCGCATCTTGGTTGCGAATCGCGCGGCTGGCTATAATCATTTAATCGTTCACGAAAGTGGCGAGATTTATTCTGTTGAAGTTTCTTCTAAAAAATTTGAGATGTTATATGCACGTGATGGTTCAATGATCCACACCAATCATTATCTTGACCCTCAAATGAAATTGATCGAAAGAAACCCTGAGCATTTACTTTCATCTCGTGCACGATATTTTCGAGCGTTGCGTTTACTAGGTCAAAAAGAAAAACATTCGATTGAGAGTTTACAAGCCATTCAGCAAGACCATGTCAATGCTCCCAAATCTATTTGTAATCATGACATTATCGGCGAACCCATAGACCAACATAAAACAATTTGCGCATTAGTAATTGACTTAACCGAACGCGAAATGCACGTGGCTTGGGGAAATCCGTGTCAGAATCAATATCACACGTATAAATTGAATGCGTAATAATTTGTAGGGGCGAGGTTATCTCGCCCTTACTTAACGATATAAATTATTTTTTTCTATATATTCAAAAACTTCGGGCGGTAAATAATAACGCGCCATCTCCCCTGCTTTAATACGGCGACGCAACTCACTGGATGACACAGGTTGTAAGAGAGCATCAATAAATTGTATTTTTTTCGTAAGCCCAGGCAATTTTGATTCAATTTCAGCAAGGGTTGTAAAGTCGCTGGGGCGACGCATCACGCCGATTTTGGAAACAGCAGTTATCAACTCTGGCGCGAAGCGCCAAGTAGGTAAATCGGCAAGTGAGTCACCACCAATCAATAAAATAATTTCAGCATCGGGTTCTTGTTGTTTTAATAATTGAACTGTATCAAATGTGTAATGTGGACCCGGTCTATCAATCTCTAAACGTGAAATTTCAAAAATCGGGTTATGAGCAATCATACTTTGTAACATTGGCAAGCGATGCTCTAACGGAGTTATCAAGTTTTCTTGTTTGTGTGGTGGGTCTGGTGTAAGCACCCATAGCAAACGTTGTAAATTAAATTGAAATGCGGCTTCGCCTGCCAGAATTAAGTGACCAATATGCGGTGGGTCAAAGGTGCCACCGAAAAATCCAATATGTTTTGACATTGGTTAAGTATAACCGTCCCGCAGGTTAAGTTTATATATTAAGTTTCCTTAAGAAACCTGCGGGACGTTCTTCATTTTTCTTGGTGGTATACTGCTGATATGTCTGATGTAACTATTATGAGTTCATCTTCGCCGTTGAAACGGATTGCACATGCTGTGCGTGCAATGGAGGCGGGAGAATATACTCCTCTTCTTTTGGCTGAATTTATTAAGGATAGTGGTGATTTAGGTCAACTAGCACGCATGTTAGATGCGATGGCGCGCAGTGTTTCTGCAAAAGATAATCAATTAAAGTTATTACAAAAAGTAATTCCGATTGGTGTTTCACTTTCGGCTGAAAAAGATTTCAACCGGTTGCTTGAGTCGCTGGTTGAAGAAGCGCAATCTGTAACCAATGCAGATGCCGGTACGCTATACTTAGTAGAAGATGACGCGCTAAAGTTTGTGATATTGAAAAATACATCTTTGAAAATGGCAATGGGTGGAACGAGTGGCAATGAAATTACATTTTATCCTGTCAAACTGCATCATACAGATGGAAGTGAGAATCGCTCTAATGTCGTTTCTTATTCCGCATTGACTGGGAAAAAAGTCAACATTGCGGATGCGTATAAAACTGAAGGCTTTGATTTTTCTGGCACGAAAGCATTTGATGAAAAAACGAAATATCATTCCAAATCTTTTTTGACCATACCGCTTCAAAACAAAGATGGGAAACTGATCGGCGTTTTACAATTAATCAACGCCTTAGACAAAACCACTGGCGAGATTATCGCCTTTGAAGATAACGACGTGTTAGAGGCTTTGATTCTGCTCGCCACCGCCGCACTGGATGGCTACATCCGTGAAGCGGCACTTCGTCAAGAAATTGCAAAACTAAAAATCGAAATTGACGAATCGCGTCGCGCCAAACAAGTGGCAGAGATTACTGAGTCTAAGTTTTTTCAAGATTTACGAGACAAAGCCAAAGAAATGCGTGAGAGGAAAGAACAGAAAGAAAACAAGTAATTTATTTTCCTGATTTTTTTACTTCAATGGCTTCTTCTACAATAGATGCCATTGTACGCAAGTGACGTTCATAGGTAAACTCCATGACTGTCTCTTGCGCTTTTTGTTTAATTTTTTCAACAGCCTCTCGATTCTTCGGGTCATATACCCATTCAATAACTTGGCAATAAATTTCAGGAGTACCATCAGGAGTAATACCATTTACATAATTTTGAATGTAATCGCTTACACCAAATACATGATCCCCATTAACAATACTAATCTTACCCATCCGCATGGCATTTAAGTAAGTTTGTTGGCCCGCAGCTCTTGTTTGTCCAGAAATCAATGGGGTAATGACCATATCAGATTCACGCATCAAGCGAATGAAATCAGTGTGTGAAGTATTTACAATTTGAACATTACTAGGAATATCTTTTCTTCCATCTAATAATCGAGTGGCAAGAATAAATTTACGATGTGGCAATTTGCGAGCAGTCTCTAACAATGCGTCATAATCGCGGGCTATGTTTCCGCCTGAAAAAATATATCCTTTTGTTTCAATTCGACCAGCATTAATTTCTTCTTCTGTAAAAGTAAAATGGTAAATACAGACTCGANCTTTTTCGGATGCAACACCCCATAATTTAGCAAAAATTTCTCCTTCTCCAATAGATTGAACTACATAAAGCTGAATAACTGGATCGGCTAAATGAATCATTGTTTTTTGAAGGTTGTACTTGAAAAAATTGCCTTTATTCCACATGTCACCTGTCATAACAACTACAGGCTTTTTTGAAAAAAAACGTATAAAAATACAAGCTATTAAGTCTGGATGAAACCTGCCACTGGAACTATCTAAAACCAGCACATCACATGTTCGTGCCCAGTTCAATACCGTCCAAAAACGCCGAATCTCAATAAATATGTTCTCAATAAAATTATCAGCATTCGGAAACTGTGAAAATGCGTAAAAAGGTTCTACCCCAGATTTGAGCGGACGTAAGTCAAGGTCAACTGTAAGGATATACTTTGGATTTGCCATTTGTCATGAGCCTAAATAAGAAAGATGCAAAATTGTAATCTATGTGAGATAGAATAGAAGTTGCTACACATCTTTCTCTAAATTCTCTACTTTCAAAACTGCAAGTATTTCAATAACCCGTTTGGACTAGTGTTTACCACTAAAGATACGGGTTTATAGTAACCCTATATCTACAAAAAATTCTGATGTTATTAATAAGGCATAAATTATCTACACGCAGTATTTTCTCTCAATGAAAAAAATCTGGGGTGATGACCCAATTCATAAAGGTATTATTTCATGAAAATTTATTTTAAAAAATATAAAAAAACTTTATTGCTTTCCTGTATTGTGCTTGCCAGCGCTATCATCAGTGCTTGCGGTAATACAAATGATATTAATTTAATCGGTGTGGCTGGAACACCAAACCCTGCTTCAAATAATACAACAGAAACTAATGTTGAAAACCCAGCTACGGACCTACCAACCGCAACACCCTTTCCTGTCGCATCTGGCAGGATTATTTTCGTCTCTAATCGTGATGGTCAAAATAATTTATACATTACCTCACCAGATGGAAGCCAAGTAGAACGCTTAACCACAAATATTGCTGAAGATACTACACCGCGCATTTCACCGGATGGCACACGTGTTGCTTATGTATCCACAGTCAATAACAACACTGATATTTATATTATTGACCTTAACACGCGTACTATCATGCAAGTGACCAATGCGCCGGAAAAAGATTCCTCACCGACATGGTCGCCCGATGGCAGACAACTTGCTTTTGAGTCATTTCGAGATGGCAATTTTGAAATTTACATCACCAATGTTGACGGCTCGAATCAATATCGCCTCACCAATGACCCTGCCGCAGATACACATCCTGTTTGGTCACCCACCTCAAATGAAATTGCATTTGTCAGTAACCGCTTTGGAAATGCAGATATTTTATTAGCCAATACTTCCGGCAATGTTTTTACTTTGACAACAAACCCGGCTCCAGACAACGCTCCAGCTTGGTCGCCAAATGGAAGCACTATCGCCTTTCAAGCATTTTCCGGTGACCTTTCAAATTTATGCCTAATCGAGCGTGATGGATTGAATTTACGTTGTGCCACTTCTTCTCCTGCTCAATATAACCCACCTTCATGGTCACCAGATGGCGTATGGATTGCATCTAGTGGACATAATAGTGCAATTCACCTTTTCAACACTCTTGATGGAAGCATAAATCAACTTTATATAACCGGCATTGAACCGCGTAGCACACCTTATTTTTCACGAGATGGACTACGTTTGGTTTTTCAGGCTCAATTTAATGGGGACATGGAACTTTTCTCGGTATTAATTCCCACAAACCAATTTTCACAGGTGACTTCTTTATCTGGCTATGATGGCGAAGCAATTTGGATAGATAATTAACCACCTTTCAGGTTTTAGGGGTTATGCAATGCTGAGGGAGCAGAAGCAAACTTCACCTTAGAAACGAGGCGGGGATATGTTTTTGGTGTTGCCTATCAATTTTATTCATGTATAATTTCGCTTATGCTTCCTGAATCACCGCTTACTACTATTGAAAGCCGTCTGCGATATTTATTGCCAGCTGAAATGTATGTATCTATGTGGGGCAATCCATCGGTAGATATTATGTTGGAAGTGCATAAGCATTTGCGAACGTTGCAAAGAATTGTGCATGATTACACATCAAAGCAAATTGACATTACCAAACTTAAGCCCGGCGATGTAAAAACAGAGTGGCAACATGGCACGATGATGTTTACAGATTTGGCGGGTTTTACAAAGTTAATGGAAGCCAATGCCTCCAAAGGGGAAGAAGGTGCTGAAAATCTACTTAAGCATTTAACAAAATATTTTTCTAGTATGATTTCAATCATCAGTGTTTCGGGTGGAGAGTTGGTTGAATTTACTGGTGATGCATTGTTGGCTGTATTTTCTAAAACAGAAAGAAATGATGATACGGCTCGCGCTGTACGTGCAGGCTTGCGGATGCAGAGAGCGATGAAAGAATTTGCAGAAATTGAAACGCCGTCTGGCATTGTCAATTTGAAAATGCGAATTGGTATTCATAGCGGAAGATTCTTAACTGCTGATATTGGTACGCCCCGCCGTATGGAACATGTGTTATTAGGAAAAGATGTGCAACAAGCCAAGTTAGCAGAAAGTAATGGACAAAACGAACGAGTAAATTTATCGAACAAGGCGTATGAGCAAGTGAAAGATAAATTTAGATTTGAAGATGGAAAAGAAGGCTATCATTTGGTGGTTGATGATTTAACAGATGCACAACTTGGCGAGTATGAACTGACGCCATTAAGACGACGCATGGCAAGTAACATTGTGATTGAGAAAGATAAAAATATTGTCTTACAACAAATTGTCAGTTTGCTAGATGATATTGAACCGATTGCTAGTTTTATTCCAGACCCGATTCTTTCATTATTAGTAGAAAGCGCGGCAGACCGAAGAATCCCGCCTGATTTTCCAGAGCCTACGATTATGTTTATTCAGTTTGTCGGTTTACCAGAATCAGCAGACCGAGCTTTGCCGGGTGAGGAAAGAAAATTAGCATTAAGTTTTTCACGTGCGTTTTCGTTAATCAATGCGGCGGTGGAAGCGCGTGGTGGTGTGTTGAAGAAAGTGACTTATCACCTTTCAGGCTCAGATATTGTGGTGTATTTTGGTGTGCCGAATGCTCATACGAATAATGAAATGCGTGCGGCGGCGGCGGCGATTGCGATTCGTGAGATTGTGCAAAATATCAAAGCGCCGAGTATTGGAACGATTCAATCTGAGGTATATTGCCAAATTGGAATTAATGTAGGTCCGGCATTCGTGGCAGAAATTGGTGAGCCGCGTGGGCGACGTGAATACAATGTCTTGGGAGATACAGTCAATACGGCGGCACGTTTAATGAACTATGCAGAAAAGAATCAAATTATTGTTTCTGAAAAAGTGAAACAAGCCATTGAGGCAAAATATGAATGTAAATCTTTGGGTGAAGTTTCATTAAAGGGGAAAAAATCCGCAATGGTGTTGTACGAGTTAACACAACCAAAGGAAAAGAAATAAAAAGAGACACGGCGCGCCGTG
>DQGV01000311.1:0-233 GCA_003524705.1 Anaerolineae bacterium
CCCACATCTCACGCCGTTATCGTGGCAAAGATGTTTTGGCAGAAGCACAAACTGTTTTTGAGAATACTGTGGTTGCAAGAGATTTTGATACGTTTGTAATTAAAAGATAAAAGACATTAGACGATAGACTTTGGACGGTATAAAGTGAAGTACGGTCTATGCTATGGTCTAACGTCTATCGTCAAATTAGGTGAGATAAAATGGCAGATAAATTTACAGTTGGAGTATTAACA
>DQGV01000311.1:431-2660 GCA_003524705.1 Anaerolineae bacterium
AAATTTACAGTTGGAGTATTAACATCAGGTGGTGATGCACCCGGCATGAATGCCGCTATTCGCGCAGTGGTACGAACTGCTTTAGCCAATAACATGAATGTGATTGGAGTCACACATGGGTATGAAGGTTTAATCAATGGTGAGTTTCATGAAATGGGTGCTAGAGACGTAGGTGGTATTTTACAACGCGGCGGTACGATTTTGTTAACCAGTAGAAGCCAAAGGTTTATGGAATCTGCCGGGCAACGTGAAGCAATTCGAAAGATGAATGAAGCGGGCATGGATGCGTTAATCGTCATCGGTGGTGAAGGGTCAATGAACGGTGCAAATGCATTATCAAAAAAAGGGGTGAAAGTGATTGGAATCCCTGCCAGTATTGATAATGATATTTATGGCACACACATTGCCATTGGTGCGGATACTGCCATGAATACGATTATGGACGCTGTAGATAAATTGCGTGATACGGCTTCGTCACATTCGCGGGCTTTCTTAATTGAAACGATGGGAAGAAATAGTGGTTATCTTGCTGTGATGACCGGTATTGCTTGTGGCGCAGAAGTAGTTTTGATTCCTGAAGCACCGATTACGATAGATGAAATTGCGGCGGCAGTGGAAGATGCTTATAAACGCGGTAAGACCCATGCAATTATTGTCAATGCAGAAGGTTCGGGAATTCGCACAACAGATTTAGCAGTAAAAATTGATGAAATGGATGTGGGCTTTACAACGCGTATGACTATTCTTGGTCACATTCAACGTGGTGGTTCACCAACTGCGTATGACCGTTTACTCGCTTCCAGATTCGGAGTCAAAGCCGTGGAAGCTTTAGTGGAAGGCACACATGGCGTGATGACTGGATTACGAGGCAAGGGTGTTGATTTTATTCAACTCGCTGATGTGATTAGTAATAAACACAGAATCAATATGGAGTATTATCACATGGCGAAGGTGTTGGCGAGATAGCTATTAGCCATTGGCTTTTGATGATTAGGAGGAATGCAAGTGAAAACTCATTTTACATTTTTTCCAGCATTGTTACTATTTGTCATTTTAACTTTCTTAGGTCAAAGCTTTATCAGATTCCACTTACTTTTTGGAATGAAAATTTTCTATGATGAAAATCTAGGCTTATTTATAAAATGGAATAAATTAAATTCATCGATCACCTTTGTAGAAATTATTGATGCTATTCCAGATAAAGTTTTAGCAAAAACTTCAAATGAAGAAATTTATCTATGGGATTCATCTGCAAATTGTTTGGAAGAAGCTTTATGCAATCAGTGGGTTAAACAAGAAACTACTCCTTTGCTATCAGAGAACAGAGATTCTCTATATGAGCCTTTACTAATTAAGCAAGGTACTTGCAGTGGGATATATGAAAAATTTAAATCTTTCAAAGACCCTTCTGGAGAAATCATCAATTGTTATTTTACAACAGGTGATGAATCTTATCCGATAGGTAGTAGTTATTATGCTTTATTAACTGATGGAACCATTTGGGTTTGGTCTAACATAGGTGAAGATGAATTTGGTGTGCTCACTGTTATTTATTCTTTAAGTATTTTCTTTAGCCTTACAATAAGCACAGCAATTTTCGTTTTAATAATGATATTCCCTAAAAATATAGAGCAAAAAAGAGAAAACATTCAAACAATGAAAAATGTGTTTTTGTGTTGTTTTCTTTGTATCGGTGGAGTCGTTGCTGGTTACAAAATTGGACATGAATTAGCAAAACTTAGAGCAAATGGAATATTCACATCATGGGAATTACTTGAAAGTCCATACAAATTTGAGGAAATCATTAATGCAAATTATTCAACAGTTTGGGCAAGAGCAGAAAACGGGAAAATATATTCTTGGACTGACCAATGGCTTGAAGTTAATGAAATACCATCTGACAATGATGAACAACAATTTACAAAAAGCAATAGCTGTTCGTTCAATGAGGGTATTTCATTTGTAAAAGAGCCGTCTAGTGAAGTTATAGAATGTGCTTTCTGGCAGGAGTGGAGGATAGATGTAGCCCTTCAGGCTTCTTATATTCTATTAGAAGATGGAACAATTTGGTCGCGAAGATATATTAATGACCTCTTCAATGCAATTTTCTATTTCGTTCCCATTTCTACTTGCAGTGGGTTTTTATTTGCTATTTTGATCTTTTCAATTATTATGAAAAGAAATTCTAAAAGAAAAGAGAATTTGAAACAAATAGCTATAAATAATCAA
>DQGV01000022.1:0-3846 GCA_003524705.1 Anaerolineae bacterium
TTACGAAGCAGATGATGTTTTAGGGTCGGTTGCAAAAGTAGCCGCAGAACAAGGATTGGGCGTAAAAATCATCACAGGGGATAGAGATTTATTGCAATTGGTTAATGAAAGAACAGCAGTTTATCTCGCAGGTGATGATTCAACATACATCACTGATGCAGATGTCAAAAAGAAGTTAGGCGTAAATCCAAATCAAGTAGTGGATTACAAAGCCATTGTCGGTGATACATCTGATAATATTCCCGGTATTAAAGGTGTGGGTGAAAAAACAGCGGTTTCATTAATTGAAAAATTTGGCACACTTGATTCTATTTATGAAAATCTTGAACAAGTGGAAAAACGTTGGAAGACGAAGTTTGAAGAACATAAAAAAGCGGCATACATGAGCCGTGACTTGGCACGGATTGAAACGAATCTCAAACTCAAATTTAATTTGGAAGATGCAAAAGTCAAGCCTTTTGATGGTTCAAAACTTGAAGCGTTTTTCAAAGAAATGGAATTTAAAACTTTAATTAATAAAATCGCTTCGATTAGCGGTGACATGAACATCACCTCACCTTCTCCGGTAGTGAGAACCGCCAAGACAAAAGATGGTCAAATGACCATGTTCGTCAGTGAGCCACAAGTGGTGAAAGTGGAAACAAAGTCCAATATTGAAGTCATCATTGTAGATGATGAAGAGAAATTAAAAAGTTTGGCAAAAGAATTATCAAAAGCCAAAGTGATTGCTTTTGATACGGAAACGACTGATACAGAAGAAATGATTGCAGAACTTGTGGGTATTTCATTATCCATCCAAGATGGGCAAGGATATTACATTCCCGTTGGACATTCATCTGGAAATAATTTAGAAATCAAAAAAGTGATTGAAGCGTTGACTCCATCTATGACCAATTCGAAAATTGGCAAAGTGGCGCATAATGCTAAGTATGATTACATTTTATTAAAAAGATATGGATTAGATATTTTTCCATTAACTTTTGACACGATGTTAGCCGAATTTATCGTTGACCCATCATCTAAAAATTTAGGTTTGAAGAATTTGTCAGCCCATCACTTGGGCGAAGAGATGACTCATATTGAAGAATTAATTGGCAAAGGTAAAAAACAAATCAGCATGGCGGATGTGGCTATTGAGTCGGTTGCGAATTATGCCGCGGCAGATGCTGAAAATACGTTTCGTCTCATGCCAATTATGGAAAAAGAATTGGATAAAGTGAACGGCAGAAAAATTTTAGATGAAATTGATATGCCGCTGACGCCCGTATTAGCAGAAATGGAAATGACTGGCGCTTTGATTGATGTTGAATTTTTTAGTGGCATGTCTAAAGAGTTAGCCAAACGATTGGCTGAAATTGAAAAAGAAATTTATGCTCATGCAGGTAAGCCGTTTAATATCAATTCACCACAACAGCTTTCGGATGTTTTGTTTAATCAATTGCGCCTTGAACCACCAGACAAAGGTCGCAAAACCGCCACAGGTTTTTATTCCACTTCGGCTGATGTGTTGGATATGATGCGCGAGCAACATCCAATCTTGGAATGGATTCTTGAGAATCGCGAATTAGCAAAAATTAAATCTACTTATGTAGATGCATTACCTGCCGCGATTAATCCACAAACTGGACGAGTGCATACCTCTTATAGTCAAATAGGTGCAGTGACTGGAAGACTGTCATCGAATAATCCAAACTTGCAAAACATTCCAATCCGCAGTGAAATTGGCAGAAAAGTCCGCAATGGATTTATTGCTGATAAAGGCAATGTTTTATTGTCTGTTGATTATTCACAAGTTGAATTAAGAATCGTGGCGCATATGGCAAATGATGAAGCCATGCTGGCGGCTTTCCGTGCAGGTGAAGATATTCACGCCACCACCGCCGCCGCCATTTATGATATTCCACTGGAACAAGTGACCAAAGATATGCGCAGTCATTCCAAAGCGATTAACTTCGGTTTGATTTATGGCATGTCAGCTTTTGGATTAACTCGCACTACAGATTTAACACTCGCCGAAGCAGAAAATTTTGTGAAAGCCTACTTCCAAAAATTCCCTGGTATCAAAAAATATTTAGACGGCATTCGCCGTCAAGCGGCTGAGATTGGTTATGTAGAAACCCTGCTTGGGCGTAGGAGATATTTCCCCACTTTAATGAGCAAGCAGAACGTCCAGATAAAGAACCGTGAAGAAAGAGAAGCCATCAATGCTCCTATTCAAGGCACAGCCGCAGACATTATGAAAATTGCGATGATTAAAATTCCGCCTGTATTAAAGTCAAAAGGTTTGAAAGCCAAAATGCTTTTGCAAGTGCATGATGAATTGGTGCTAGAAGTCCCGAAAAAAGAGATTGATGAAACTGCGAAGGTTGTGCAAAAGACGATGGCGAATGCTTACGAGATGAGCATTCCATTGGAGACGGAAGCGCGGGCTGGGAAGAGTTGGGGCGAGATGGAAGTGATGCAATAACAAAATCCCTGACAAATTTTGTCAGGGATTTTTATTTTACGAAATATGCAAAATTGATTTTTCGATTTTGTTGCCCACTTTGAGAGTCCGCCGCCAAGTGCTGTTATCGTTGAGTGAAATCCAGCGGCGTTCTTCGGTGCGATAAAACCAATCTTTATCTTGTTGAAAGTGGACTAATATGCCACTTGTTTCCCAAATGTTCAAAATCTCGTTGCTGTGAGCGTGTGTGTCGTCAAAGTCAGTGGTGGCACGTTGACCCATTTCACTATACAACTCATTCAACTCAAGTAACAATGAATTGATTTCAGGAGTGAGATGACTAACTTTTAATCCCACCCGCTTGGCTTCTTCAAATAAAATCGGGTATCCATGTGACGGATATTTGGCATTCAAAGCATTTGCGATTCTGTCTTGTGTCTTTTCATCTTTGATGTGATATGCCAATAATTCTTTACACAACATAATAGACAATGATTCAGCACGGTCAACTGCACCAATGACTAATGGATGTACATGTTGAAATAATTGTTGATATGGATTTTCATTCTCGTTCTTATCAGACTTTTGAGATTGCCACAGCCGAACGACACGAGTCAACTCGTCAAGTGAAACGCTGACGCGGTCATTGTCACGGTCAATGGGAGAAAGTGCATGAGTCAATGAAGTATCTACTGGCGTGAGATATGCCATTGGTCCCATGTAAATTTCGTTTGCACCCAGCGTAATCATTGTGGCGGCAGATGCACATTCCAATGGAATCACGGCAATGACTTTTTCACAATATTGACGAAGTAAGTTAACCAAACGCAAAGAGGCTTGTCCATTTCCGCCGCTAGATTTGATAAAGAGATAAATCTTTTGTTGATGTCCAATTTTTTCTAATAATTCAAATAAAGCCAATACATCATCATGGCACACACTTCCACGTGGATTGTTGAAGTAGGTAATTAATGTGCCGCCAAGTTTTTTATTCAATTCTTTGATGATGGCTTGAGTCTTGTCAAATAAAATGGGAGGTTGTTTTACTTTGTTTTTTGAGTTTGATTCCATACAGATTCTCCTTTATTCTTGATTATGAGATTATTTTTTCCCGCGAGACCAAAACCAGCCGCCTATAAATCCCAATGTCTGACCTATCAACGTAACCATAGCTACACCGCCGATGCTATTTTCAATCAGCCAAGTGGAAATTCCAAAAACTCCAAAGGCTAAGATATTGTAAGCCAACAAACCGCCTAGTAAAATCCCTAATGCCCATCGCAAAGCAAAAGAACGAGCCACAAATTGTGAGGCAATCACAAAGACCAAACCCGCCACAATCACAATCATAAACATCGAAACCAGCCAAGCCGGGAATTTTGGATATCCTTCGGATGAAA
>DQGV01000022.1:4050-4433 GCA_003524705.1 Anaerolineae bacterium
CGCTTCAGGCGTGGATTCAATAGATTGTGTTAAAACCGGGGTCACTACACTCACCTCTACAGGACCCAATTGCGAAACATCCAATCGAATTAAGTTTGAAATAATTGCTGGTTCACTGGTCACACGAATTTCTAGCAAGCCAGGTCTATCTAAACCAAATGAAGCCCTTGCAACACCCTGTGTAGTGACAGAAGCTTCTTGTTGTAAAATACCGCCGCCTTCGCCTGTTAAGTTCATAGTAAATTGCACCACTGTTCCATCCGGCACGGGGTTGCCATTGTTATCTACAATCACACCTGTACGCAATGCAATTGTGTCACCAATTTGGAAAAGCGGAATCTGAGTCGGTTCAGGCGTGGTATTCGGTTCACTTGCAGGAGCAG
>DQGV01000263.1 GCA_003524705.1 Anaerolineae bacterium
GGGTAGATATTTAGAACTTTGGTTAATTCGAGTAACTGCTGATGGATTAAAAGCACAAGACCTAAATTTTTATTTAAGGAGAGATATTCATCAAATAAAGATTTTAAACTTATCTGATGTTACAAATCAAAAAATTTTTCTATTAACTACTGCTGATTGGTTAAGAATTATTCATGTTTTACCTGATGGTAGGACGAAAATCTTAATTGAAAAATATGATGGTGTTAAATCTTTTGGAGTTTCAACAGTCCAAGATTCAGTTCGCATTGTTGTAAATATTGACAGTGGCTTTGAAGGAAGAAAGCTAAATGTTTATGAATGGAACATGATAGAGGAAGATTTTGACCTTATGGCTAACACCTTTGAGGTTTTTGGAAAAGAAATTGAACAAGATGTCTTTGTAGAGCATAAATACTTACAAGTTGCTAATTCTATTGAAGAATTTTTACTAACCCCTCTAGATGAACCAATTGAGTGGTATTCTTGCAATAATGATTCTGGCTGTGTATACTCCCCACCTTTTTACATCCCTTATTTTCGATATCTGCAAGGTTTATCCTACGAACAACTCGGTGATTTTGATAAAGCCCGCGATGTTTATTATGAACTTTGGAATGAATATCCTGATAATGTTTTTGGGGTTGTAGCCAGCATGAAACTTGAATTGGTTAAATGAAAAAAATAATATTTGTTTTCATATTTCTGCTTTCTGCTTGTAATGCGCCTGTTCAAACTATACCAATTTCAGAAACTTCAACTGTTACGATTCCAACTTCCACACAAATTTTTATCACTCCACAAGTGACAGTCACCTCTGAGGTGACTGTCACTTTGATACCAACATCAACTCCAATTCCATGCAACCCACTGATCACTGATTACTGCATCACAGATTTCAATTTTCTCTTTCAGCGCCCAATCCTCCCACCTGATAATGATTCGATTGATATAAGTTATCCTTACGCTTCGACTCAAAACGGCAGGCGTGACCCGCATCATGGCGTGGAATTTCAAAACGAATTTGGAACTCCCGTCTATGCGGCGGGGGATGGGGAAGTGGTCTTTGCAGATACAGATAAAGTGACACTGTTTAGTCAGTGGTCAAATTTTTATGGCAATTTGATTGTGATTAAGCATGAAAATGATTTTTATACATTGTATGCACATTTATCTACGATTCTTGTGAATGTAGGCGATATTGTTCAAGCAGGAGATTTAATCGGACAAGTCGGGCAGACAGGCGGTGCTACAGGGTCACATCTACATTTTGAGGTCAGGTACGGAAGCGATATGTATGACCGATTCACAACTCAAAATCCAGAATTATTTTTTATTCCAAAAGATGGAACGGGTGCATTATCCATCACGTTGAATACGCCGTATGATAGAAATTATGAATATCCGTTGGTGATTACAAGATTAGCTGATAATTTTGTGTATTACGTCAATTCATATACCAAAGGTTTTGAGATGAACCCCGAAGATGTTGTTTTAAATAATTTACCAATCGGGGATTATCGAATCGCATTCAATGATCAAAGTGGTTTAAACGAAAGATTTATAAGAATTGAAAACGGGAAATTAACAGAAGTGGTATTTGAAGTTAAATAAAAAGTATGGACACAACATTGTTGTATCCATACTGAAAGTATTATTTACACAACAACGGTTGGTACAAGTGTAATATAAGCAATAACACCTGCAATTAAAGCAATCACACCGAGCAATGCAAATAGATAACGCATGTTACTTTCAACAGACATCAACGATGCCCATGCCGCAAATGCCAAACCTAATGCCATGATTAACATGACGAGTTGAAGTTGGTCACCACGTTCATCCCATTGTGAACCGATTTCAAAATTGGTATCCGACTCATCAAAGAGCCCAGCGGGAATAGCATACATCGCATCATAATATTCATCATCCCAAATGCCGTTATCACGTTCAATGGCGGCTTGCAATTCAGGTGAAAAATTAGATTCATAATATTCGGCAATGTCTGGTCGTTCATCTAAATTTAAGAACCAGTTATCGTAATAAGAATAATCTTGAGAGATATATTGGTTTGATGTCAGATATTCTGCGTTGCCATCGTTTAGATATTGCATTCCGAGGATTTCAAACTTATTTTGTTCTGAATCTGCCATCGCTCCCTGATAACTTGCTACGGCGGTAAAAACAGAAAGTAGTGCAATCATCGTGCCTAAGAAAAATTCATTGCCTAAAAAACCTAGTGCTTTTTTCATACGCTTCTCCTTTTGATTTTAATAACTGGCGAATTATAAGCATAAACTTTCTTACAAAAGTTTACAAATTTGTTATAAAATCATAGATATGTAGAAGTGATTGATTTTCCAAACTGCGAGGGACTATATGCCAAAGAGAAAATATCAAACCCCAGAGATTTTGCACGATGCCCCGTTGACCGATAAAAAGACGGCAGATTTTTACTTTGACGATTTCGCGGCAACTTTGGCGAGGTTGATTGCCAGCCCTAATACCGAAACACCACTTGCGATTGGAATCAATGGGGCTTGGGGGTCAGGAAAAACTTCGCTTTTGTTGCGGGTGAAGCACATGCTGGATAAACCAAAAGGTGATTCAAACAAAAAAGAAGAACATCGTTTTGCAGAGGGGAAAGAAAATTTTAAAAATTGTAAAACTATTTGGTTTGATGCGTGGAAATACAATGATGAAGATAAATTACTGGTCGCATTAGTGCGTGTGATTTTGCATGCAATGCACAAAGACGGCTTGATTAATCAATTTAAAGCCGAGTTGAATGACCCAACTCAAAAAAATTATGATGTGGTTGCCATGTTCCTAAATGCTTTTGAAGCCAGTTTTGGCGGGCTGAAATTTAAACTAGATATGCAAAAACACGCCGAACCTTCGCCGTTTGAAAAATATGCTGCATTCTTTGATTATTTTGATGAAGCCTTTGATATGCTATTAAATACCTGGCTAAAAAATGACACGTTGGTCATCTTTATAGATGACCTAGACCGTTGTTTGCCTTCTAAAACCGTGCAAGTATTAGAAGCGATTAAATTATTCCTTGATAAAAGTGGATGTGTGTTTGTGCTAGGCGCAGACACAAAAATTGTACAAGCCGCTGTAGAAACGCATTATAAAAATGCAGGTATTACAGGGGAAAGCGCCAAAGATTATTTAGGAAAAATTATTCAAATTCGTTTTGATATTCCGCCGATTGTAGAAGTGGCAATGGAAAACTTTTTGAAAGCGCAAGATAAAACCAAAGTAGATGAAGTGATGCTGACACGTTGGCAAGCCTTAGT